>NZ_DBHKZA010000025.1:0-77135 GCF_057314935.1 Achromobacter sp. | reverse complement strand
CGTCAAAGGGGTTCATGGACATCTTCACATTGGCGATATCCACGCCAGTCTGATCCGACTTGACGCGCACCTTGACGTTGTAGTCAACGACGCGCTTGACAGGTACCAACACCTTCATCCCGCTGCCTCCAAATGGAAATAATGACCCGGCATGCGCCGGGATCGCATTGCACAATTTTTTCCTGATTCTACAGCTTCGCCAGCGCTCGTATATGCGCAACCACGCTGCGGCCCAAGGCGGACAAGTTGTAACCGCCCTCCAGCGTGCTGACGATCCGCCCCTGGCAGTGGCGTTCCGCCACGTCCACGAGCTGCTCGGTGATCCAGGCGTAGTCGGCCTCGACCAGGCCCATCTGGCCCATGTCGTCCTCGCGGTGGGCGTCGAACCCCGCCGATACCAGGATCAGTTCCGGACGATGGGCCTCAAGCCTGGGCAACCAGGTGTCGGTGACGATCGTCTTGACCGCGGCGCCCGTGGTGTAGGCGGCCACAGGCACATTCAGCATGTTGGCGGCCGGGTGTTCCGTGCCGCTGTTGGGAAAGAACGGGTGCTGGAAAAAGCTGCACATCAGCACGCGGTCGTCCCCGGCGAAGACGTCTTCGGTGCCGTTGCCGTGGTGGACGTCGAAGTCCACGATGGCCACGCGCGACAGGCCGTGGAAGTCCAGCGCATGGCGCGCCGCGATGGCCACGTTGTTCAAGAAGCAGAATCCCATCGCCTGCGACCGGCAGGCATGGTGGCCGGGCGGACGCACGGCGCAGAAGGCCGTGCGGGCCTCGCCGCCCATCACCGCATCCACCGCCGCCACCCCTGCGCCGGCCGCATGCAGAGCGGCCTCGTAGGTGTGCGGATTCATCAGCGTGTCGGGATCTATCGGGTAATACCCTTGGTCCGGCGTATGTTCGCGCAAACTGTCCAGATACTGGACAGTGTGCACGCGCAGCAGGTCATGACGCGATGCCTGAGGCGCCTGCCGGTCGTCCAGATAAGGCATCAGTCCGCTTGCCAGCAATTGGTCGGAAATGGCGTCCAGCCTCTGCGGGCTTTCGGGATGCCAACTGCCCATTTCATGCAAGCGGCATGCCGGGTGAGTAAGATACATGGTCTCCATAAGGAAGATTATGTTCATCTGTCGGCGATTACTGCAACTCGGAACACTCTCCGCCCTGCTGGCGGGCTGCTCCACCACCGCTCCCACCGCTCCAAATTCACTCGCCGCGCAACCCGCGGCCGCCACGGCCAACACCGCTATCCGCATCGGGCCCAGTACGCCGACACCAGGCTCCGAACTCCCCGACGATGCACCCGCCACACTGACCGCCACCGGCGCCCTGCGTCCGGAAGTGCGCAGCTTCGTGGAAGAACTGGCCGCAGAACGCCAGCTGCCGCTGAACCCCATGGTCAAGGCGCTGGAAAGCTCACGCTACAACGCCACGGTGTCGCGCCTGATCGCGCCTTCCCCACCGGGCAAGAAGATCTGGCGCAGTTGGCTGACGTACCGGTCGCGCTTCGTCGAACCCAAGCGCATCGGCTGGGGCGTGGACTTCTACAACGAGAACCGCGACCTGCTCAACCAGGCCGCGCAGCGTTTCGGCGTGCCGGCGCCCATCATCGCGTCGATCATCGGCGTCGAAACGCTGTATGGCCGCAATATGGGCAATTTCCGGGTGCTGGACGCGCTGGCCACACTGGCCTTCGACTATCCCGACCCCAACAAGCCCGAACGCGCCACGATGTTCCGGGGCCAGTTGGCGGATTTCCTGACGCTGGTCATGAAAGACAAGCTGGACCTGGAGACGCGGGGCTCGTATGCCGGCGCCATTGGCATGCCGCAATTCATGCCCACCAGCATCATGCACTACGCGGTGGACGGCGACGAGAACGGCCATATCGACCTGACCAACAATACCCAGGACGCCATCATGTCCGTGGGCAGCTTCCTGGCGCAGCATGGCTGGCAGCGCGGCCTGCCCGTATTCGCGCCCGTGGCCCTGCCCCCGGATCCCACCGCGCTGGTCGATGGCGGACTGGAGCCCAAGCAGAGCTGGGCCACGCTCAGCGCCGCCGGCGCGCGCCTGCAACCGGGCGCGTCCGCGACGGGCTGGGGCAGCCAGCCCCTGGGTGTGGTCGATCTGGTGGAAGAGGCCCGGGGTACTGCCCAGTACCGGGTCGGCACGCCCAACTTCTTCGCCCTGACCAAGTACAACCGCAGCTACTTCTACGCCACCTCGGTGGCGGACCTGGCCAGCGAGATCGAAGCCCGCGTCGCGCGCTGATCCTCCTCCGGCAGACAGGAAAACGCCCCGTTGAACGGGGCGTTTCTTATCGTGGGGGCTGTGCCCCTGCACACTCAGAGGTCAGTTGAAGACGCCCGTGGACAGATAGCGGTCGCCGCGATCGCACACGATGAAGACGATCGTGGCGTCGTTGACGCGCTGCGCCACACGCAGGGCGGCAACCAGCGCGCCGGCCGACGAAATCCCGCCAAAGATGCCCTCTTCCGCGGCCAATCGGCGCGCCATGACTTCAGCTTCCGATTGCTCGATGGACTCGTAGGCGTCCACGCGGCTGCGGTCGAAGATCTTCGGCAGGTAGGCCTCGGGCCATTTCCGGATGCCGGGAATCTGCGAGCCTTCAGCCGGCTGCGCTCCCACCACCTGCACCGCCGGATTGCGCGATTTCAGATAGGTCGACACGCCCATGATGGTGCCCGTCGTGCCCATGGCGCTGACGAAGTGCGTGATGCGGCCCTCGGTCTGGTCCCAGAGCTCGGGGCCGGTGGTTTCGACGTGTGCGCGCGGGTTGTCGGGGTTGGCGAACTGGTCCAGCACCACGCCCCTGCCGTCCGCCTGCATTTCGGTAGCCAGGTCGCGGGCGTATTCCATGCCGCCCTTGTCGGCCGGCGTCAGGATCAGTTCGGCGCCATAGGCCGCCATGGCCGCCCGGCGTTCCACCGACAGGTTGTCCGGCATGATCAGGATCATGCGGTAGCCCTTCATCGCCGCCGCCATGGCCAGCGCGATGCCGGTATTGCCGCTGGTGGCTTCAATGAGGGTATCGCCCGGTTTGATGTCGCCTCGCGCTTCCGCGTGCTTGATCATCGACAAGGCCGGGCGGTCCTTCACGGAACCGGCGGGGTTGTTGCCTTCCAGCTTGGCCAGGATGACGTTGCCACGCGCGTCGCCCGCGGCACCGGGAATGCGCTGCAAACGCACCAGCGGCGTGTTGCCGACGGTCTGCTCGATAGTGGGGTAGGAGGTAGTCATGCGGACGATGATAACTCCGCCGGGCGGCGGACGCGGCCAAAAGCCGCGCTCCCGCCAGGGGTTACCGCCCGGGGGTTACCGTCAGGGGTTACCGTCCGGGGTTTCCGTCAGAGGTTCCCGCCAGGAGGTGCCCGGCAGAAGGTCCCGTCAGTCGAACCGCCGGTCAGGGCCGGGACGGCGCCTGCGCCTTCAAGGCGGCCGGCTTTGCCGCCGCCGACTTCGCGGCGGCCTTGGCGTCAGAAGGCTTGGCGTCGCCGGGCTTGCCCTCAGGCCTGGCCCCGGGTTTAGCCCCGGGTTTAGCCCCCGTGGACGCACGGACAACCGCCCCTACGCCTGCGGACGCTGCGCCGCCCGTCCCTACCTGCAAGCCTGCCGACTCCAGCGCCTGCGCCTTTTTCAGCCCGATCCCGCGCACGCGCTCGGCCAGATCTTCGAACGAGTCAAACTTGCCGCCGCGCTCCCGCTCGCCCACGATGATCTCGGCGGTGCGCGGACCGATGCCCCGGATGCCTTCCAGTTGCTGCGCGCTGGCCTGATTGACGTCCAGTGCCTGGGCTGGCGGCGCCGCCACGCCCAGCCCCGCCGTCACCAGCAGCGCACCCAGCGCCTGCTGCAGCCTGCGGGGGCGGACCCGCGTCGCGGCTGGCCGGGACGTCCTCCGCCGTGCCGGGCAATCGCGCACCTGAGCGGCGTTGAATTCGAACAAAGAATGCATGAGGGTCTCCTGAACGGACTGGACGCGACGGCTGTCGCGCCACCCTTGAATCATCGCGGTCCCGCGCAACCCCAGGCGGCCCGGTGAACGGAATCATCCACCCCGGCAAGTACGGGGGCGAAAAAAAACCACCGGACCGGTGGTTTCCCTTCAAGGCCTGGCAAGGCGGCGCGACGCCGGCCAGGCGATGCCCGACTTAACGGCGCGCGCGCCAATAGCGCACGTACTCGGCGACGCCCGTCTGCACGTCCCGCATCGGCGCGTAGAACCCGGCGGTGCGCAGTTGGGTGACATCCGCCTGCGTATAGCTCTGGTAGCGGCCCTTCAAGTCGTCCGGGAACGGGATGTAGCGGATGAGATCCAGCTCCACCAGCTGAGCCAACGTCAGCTCGGCTTCGCCGCGCTCGGCGCGCAAGGTATTCACCACCGCCGCGGCCACGTCATTGAACGGCTGCGCCCGGCCCGTGCCGCAATTGAAGATGCCCGACTGCTCGGGATGGTCCAGGAAGTGCAGGTTCACGGCCACCACGTCTTCGACCGAAATGAAGTCGCGGCTCTGCCCGCCATCCACATAGCCGTCCCAGCCCGCGAACAGGCGCACATGGCCATGTTCCAGGAACTGGTTCATGTTGTGGAAGGCCACCGAGGCCATGCGCCCCTTGTGCTGTTCATGCGGACCGTAGACATTGAAGTAGCGCAGCCCCACGACCTGTGCCGTCAGGCTGTCCATGCGCTTGCGCAGCACCTGATCGAACAGCAGCTTGGAATAGCCGTAGACGTTCAGCGGGCCTTCGTTGTCGGGATGCTCGACGTAGATCGACGAGCCGCCATACACCGCTGCCGACGAGGCGTACAGGAACGGAATGCGCCGCGCTTGGCAGAATTCGAACAACTCCAGCGTGACGCGGTAGTTGTTGTCCATCATGTAGCGGCCATTGCGCTCGGTCGTGTCCGAACACGCGCCCTGGTGCAGCACGGCGCGCACGGCCGGCAGGCTGCCGTCGGCGACCCGGCGGCGGAAATCGTCCTTGTCCATGTACTCGGCGATCTGGCAATCGACCAGGTTGACGAACTTGTCGCCTTCGGTCAGATCATCCACCGCGATGATGTCCTGGATGCCGCGGCGGTTCAGCCCGCGCACCAGATTGCTGCCAATGAAGCCTGCGGCTCCGGTTACGACGATCATGAGGATTCTCCTGCCAATTCGGCTGCGGTGACGACGGATGTGCCCAGCTTGCCCACGGCGATGCCGCCGGCCTTGTTGGCCCAGCCCATGGCCTCGGCCCACGGCAAGCCGATCGCGCGCGACACCGCCAGCGTCGCCAGCACGGTATCGCCCGCGCCGGACACGTCGAACACTTCGTGCGCTTGCGCATCGATGTGGTCGCGCCCCGTATCGGTAAACAACGTCATGCCCTGCTCGGAGCGCGTCACGAGCAAGGCTTCCAGATCCAGGTCGGCGCGCAAGCGTTGCGCCCGATCGGTCAATTCGGCCTCGGAATTCCAGCGGCCCACGGCCTGCTGCATTTCCGAGCGGTTCGGCGTGACCAGCGTGGCGCCGCGATAGCGCGCGTAGTCGTCGCCCTTGGGATCCACCAGCACCGGGATGCCCGCATGGCGCGCCATGGCCAGCAGCGATTCGACACGGGTCAGCACGCCCTTGGCATAGTCGGACAGCACGACGATGTCGTGGTTGGCCAGATGACGGGCCAACGCGGCGTCCACGCTGTCCAGCGCGGCCTGCTCCGGGTGCTGTTCGAAATCCACGCGCAGCAGCTGCTGCTGGCGGCCCAGCACGCGCATCTTCAGCGTGGTGTGCAGGGAGGGGTCGGCGATGAGGTCGGTGTGGATGCCGGCTTCGGCGGACAGGCGGCGGATGCTGTCGCCGGCCTCGTCCGCGCCCAGCACGCCCACCAGGGTCACCTGGCCGCCCAGCGCCGCCACGTTGCGGGCCACGTTGGCGGCGCCGCCCAGGCGGTCTTCGCGGCGCGCCACGCGCACCACGGGCACCGGCGCTTCCGGTGAAATGCGTTCGACTTCGCCGAACCAGTAACGGTCCAGCATCACGTCGCCCACCACGAGGACGCGGCTACGCGAAATGGCTTCGGCGGGGAAAGGCTTCATTCAAGTTCTTCCAGGCGGCGCGGCGCATAGGTTTCCCAGGCGTTGCAGCCGGGACATTGCCAGTAAAAACGACGCGCTTGAAAACCGCAACTGCGGCACGCATAGCGGTCCAGCCGTTGCGTGTGCTTGTGGATCAGGCTGCGCAACAGCGTCAGGTCGGCGCCGGGCACCGGCCCCTGCTCCGTGACGCCGGCTTCCGGACTGGCCAGTTCGGCTTCCAGCAGGCGGTCCAGACCCAGCAGGGACGGATGGCTGCGCAGCGCGCCGCGCGCGAATGCCCAGGCGACGGCCGAGCCTTGCTGCACGCGCAATTCGCGGAACACCACATTGAACAGGTCCAGCGAGGCATGGCGCTGGTATTGCTTTTGCAGGAACTCCAACCCGGCTTCGACCTGGCCGGCCGCGCGGTAGTTGGCCAGCAACTGCTCAGCCACCAGGCCGGCGTATTCCGGGGCATCGGTCATCACCGATTCCAGGTACAGGCGTTCGCGCTTGGGGTCCTGCTCCATCAAGGCCAGGCGGGCGCGCAGCACAGCCGTGCGCACCATCGCGCCCTTGCTCTGCGACACGTCGGTGGTGGACAGCGCGTGATCGGCGGCATCCAGCGCCTTGTGCGCGGCATCCACGTCCGCGGGCTTGGCGGTAAGCGCCGTCTGCGCCTGCTCGCAGTAGTAATGCACGATCTGCGGCACCGGCTCGTCGACCAGGCCTTGCAGCGTCTTGACGGCCTCGATGGCTCGCGGCCAATCGTGTTCCGATTCGAAAATGCGGATCAGCGAACGCAGGGCCGGCAGCGCGTAGCGCGTGTCCTTGAGCTGTTCGAAACCGCTTTCCGCGCGGTCCAGCATGCCGGCCTTCAGGAAGTCCTGCGCCAGTTCATGTTGCGCATGTTCGCGCTCGGCGGCCGGCAGGTCGGACCGGCTCAGCAGGCTTTGATGGACGCGGATGGCGCGCTCCATCTCGCCGCGGCGGCGGAAAAGGCTGCCCAGCGCGAAGTGCAGCTCGGTCGTTTCCGGGTCCAGCTTCGCGACTTCGACGAACGCGTCAATCGCACGGTCCGGCTGCTCGTTCAGCAGGAAGTTAAGCCCCCGGAAATACGAGTCGGGCAGGCTGCGGGTTTCCCGAAGCATCTGCCGGATATCGAAGCGCGCGGCCAGCCAGCCGAGCGCAAACAATACCGGCACGAAAATCAACCACCAAGGTTCAAAATCCACTATTCGGGCTCTTGCGGTAATTCAGTGCGAAAAGGAGGTGTGCGGCAGACGGCGCGCCATCACAGCGGCGACATCGGCGCAACGGCTTCCGGCGGCACGACGGGCGTGGTGCCATTGACGGCGGCCTGCACGCGGTCCAGCTCGCGGCGAAGGCGCATGGCTTCGCGGCGGCGGCGCATGGCGGCGGGCACGGTCAGCAACAAGCCAAACAGGGCGCCGGCCACGAATACGACCAGCATCACAACGATCAACGGCACGTCTTGCACGACGTAATCCGCGTAGAACTTCACGGCGACCGGATCAGTGTTCTTCAGGGCGAACATCAATACCGCAATAAACACGAGCAATCGCAGGGCCCAGACGAGATAGCGCATGACGCATGCTCCAGAGAATTCAAGACTGTCAATTGTAAGCGACGCCGCAAAGCCACAAGGAAAAAAAATCCCCGTGAGGCGCCGGGCCGGCACGCGCGCGACCGGAAAAAACAAAGCCCCTTGATTTCTCAAGGGGCCTGTTCTCGGTCCGATCTGCCCGTAGGCAGCCTTTACGCCGAGCCGTCAGTGCATGGCGTGCAAACTTGCTATGGACGGCATCGGTTCACTCGATCCAGAGGATTGAGCGTCCTCGTCATTGCCGCCGACCAGGTCTACCCGTTCGCGCAATTCCTTGCCCGCCTTGAAGTGCGGCACCTGTTTACCAGGCACCAGCACTTGTTCGCCGGATTTCGGATTGCGGCCGACTCGGGGAGACCGCTGCGACAACGAGAAGCTGCCAAAACCGCGGATCTCGATGCGCTGACCCGAGGCCAGGGCCTGGGTCATCGCATCCAGCACGGTCTTGACCGCGTAATCGGTGTCTCGGGCGGCCAGCTGAGGATAGCGGGCCGCCAAGGCGGCGATCAGCTCCGACTTGGTCACGAATTAACCGTCGTTGCGCTGTTGGTCCAGCTTGGCCTTCAGCAGCGCGCCGAGGTTGGTGGTGCCGGACGAAGCGCTGGCGTCGGACATGCGCTGGATCGTGTCGGCGGTCTCGGCGTTGTCACGGGCCTTGATCGACAGTTGGATCGAACGCGTCTTGCGGTCGATGTTGACGATCATGGCTTCGATGTTTTCGCCGGCGTTCAGAACGGTGGTGGCATCTTCAACGCGGCCCGAGGAGATCTCGGAAGCGCGCAGGTAGCCTTCAACGTCCACGGACAGCGTAACAACAGCGCCCTTGGCTTCGACGGACTTGATGGTGCCCGGAACAACCGCGCCCTTGTCAAACGTGGCGACGAAGTTGTTGAAGGGGTCGCCTTCCAGCTGCTTGATGCCCAGCGAGATGCGTTCCTTGTCGGTATCGATGCCCAGAACCACGGCTTCGATCTCGTCGCCCTTCTTGAAGTTGCGCACGGCTTCTTCGCCCGTTTCCGTCCAGGACAGGTCGGACAGGTGAACCAGGCCGTCGATGCCGCCAGGCAGACCGACGAACACGCCGAAGTCGGTGATCGACTTGATGGCGCCGCGGACCTTGTCGCCGCGCTTGAAGTTCGTGGCGAACTCTTCCCACGGGTTCTGACGGCACTGCTTCATGCCCAGCGAGATACGACGACGGTCTTCGTCGATTTCCAGGACCATGACTTCGACTTCTTCGCCCAGGGTAACAACCTTGCGCGGGTCGACGTTCTTGTTGGTCCAGTCCATTTCGGAGACGTGAACCAGGCCTTCGATGCCGGCTTCGACTTCAACGAACGCGCCGTAGTCGGTCAGGTTCGTGACCTTGCCGAACAGGCGGGTGCCTTGCGGGTAACGACGGGCCAGGCCCACCCACGGATCTTCGCCCAGTTGCTTGACGCCCAGCGAGACGCGGCTCTTTTCCTGGTCGAACTTGAGGACCTTGGCTTCGACTTCCTGACCCACTTGCAGGACTTCGGACGGGTGACGCACGCGGCGCCATGCCATGTCGGTGATGTGCAGCAGGCCGTCGATACCGCCCAGGTCAACGAACGCGCCGTAGTCGGTGATGTTCTTGACCACGCCCTTGACCACAGCACCTTCGTGCAGGGTTTCGAGCAGCTTTTGACGCTCTTCGCCCATGCTGGCTTCCAGCACTTGGCGACGCGACAGCACAACGTTGTTGCGCTTGCGGTCGAGCTTGATGACCTTGAATTCGAGGGTCTTGCCTTCGTACGGGGTGGTGTCCTTGACCGGACGCAGATCCACCAGCGAACCCGGCAGGAACGCGCGGATGCCGTTGGTCATGACGGTCAGGCCGCCCTTCACCTTGCCGGTGATGGTGCCGGTAACCAGCTCGCCGTTTTCCAGGGCCTTTTCCAGTTGCAGCCAGGCCGACAGGCGCTTGGCGCGGTCACGCGACAGGATGGTGTCGCCGTAGCCGTTTTCCAGGGAATCGATGGCCACCGAGACGAAATCGCCGGGTTGCACTTCGAGCTCGCCCTGGTCGTTCAGGAACTCTTCCAGGGGGATCAGCGCTTCGGACTTCAGGCCGGCGTTGACGACGACGAAGTTATGGTCGACGCGCACGACTTCGGCGCTGATGACCTCGCCGGACTTCATGTCCTGGCTCTTGAGGCTTTGTGCGAAAAGGTCGGCGAAGCTTTCGCCGCCGGTGGCGGTAGTGGAAACGGAAGACATGGGGTTGAAATCCATTGGGCCGAAATGGCCGTTAAGAACACACCGCAGCGGATTGCCCGCCACAGTGGAGTCAAAATACCTGCCTGCCGGTTTGCCCTGCGGGGTGTCCCGTGGGGGTTGCGCCTGGCTAGAACAGGGCCTAATCAAAAAATAAAAGTGGACTGGCCGCTTACTGCTTTCAGCCAAGTTTTCGGGCTTATGCCTTCAGGCTTTCGCCTGCGCTTGTTGCCAGAAATCCAGTATTGCCTGCACCGTCTCTGCAATCGTCAAATCAGACGAATCCAGCACATGTGCATCTGCTGCGGGAGCCAACGGCGCAGTCGCCCGTTCGGTATCGCGGGCGTCTCGCTCGCGCATGTCTCGCAGAAGGTCATCTAGATTAGCAGAAATTCCCTTTTCGATCAACTGCTTACGGCGCCTCTCCGCCCGGGCGACCACATCGGCGACCAGGAACACCTTCAGGGACGCATCCGGGAACACCACCGTGCCCATGTCGCGGCCGTCCGCCACCAGCCCCGGGGGCAGGCGGAAAGCGCGCTGCCGCTCGAGCAGCGCCCGGCGCACGCCCGGGAAAGCGGCCACGCGGGAGGCGAAATTGCCCACTTCCTCGCGGCGGATGTCGTGGCCGACGTCCGCGCCTTCCAGGTACACATGGGGGCCATCAAAGCGCACATCCAGCGTTTCGGCCACGCGGGCCACGCCCGCCTCGTCGTCGGCGGCAACGCCCTGTTTGATGGCGGCCAGCGCCGTCAGACGGTACAGCGCACCGCTGTCCAGCACGTCCCAGCCCAGCGCCTTGGCGACGCGATGCGCCACGGTGCCCTTGCCCGAAGCGGTGGGGCCATCGATCGTGATGACGGCGGCCGGAGAGGAATCAGTCGAAGAAGTCAAAGTCATGGGGGGTGCACTAAGCCGATACCAGGCTCGCGTAGACATCAAAGTAACCCGGGAACGTCTTGCTGACGCAACCCGGATCCAGGATACGAACCGCTGCCGGGCCAAAGGCCGCCAGCGAGAAACACATGGCCATGCGGTGGTCGTCCCAGGTGCCGATATGCGCGTCGCGCCAAGCGTCCTGCGCCGGCGGGATGACACGCAGCCAATCCGGCCCCGATTCCACCAGCGCACCCAGCTTTTCCAGCTCGGTCTGCATGGCGTGGATGCGGTCGGTTTCCTTCACCCGCCAGCTGCCGATATTGCGCAGGCGGCAAGGGCCGTCTGCATACAGGGCCAGCGCCGCGGCGGTCATGGCGGCGTCGGGGATCAGGTTGAAATCCGTGTCGAACGCCTTCAGGCGCGCACCTTCGGCCACCCGGACGCCGGTCACTTCGATCCAGTCCGGGCCGTAGGCCACCTTGGCGCCCATGTGCGAAAGCGTATCGGCAAAAGCGACATCGCCCTGGATGCTGTCGGCGCCCACGCCCGTCACGCGCAGCGGACCGCCGCCGATCGCGCCCAGCGCCAGGAAATAGGACGCCGTGGAGGCATCGCCTTCCACTGCGATCTGGCCGGGGCTGCGGTAACCCGCGCCGCCGTCGACCACGAAGCGGCTCCACCCGTCGCGCCGCACCTGCACGCCGAAGCGCGCCATCAGGTTCAGCGTGATTTCGATGTAAGGCTTGGAGATCAGTTCACCCACCACTTCGATCGTGACGGGCTTGCCGCTGCGGCCTGCCTGCAGGGGTGCAGCCAGTAGCAAGGCGGTCAGGAACTGGCTGGATACGGAACCCTGCACGCGCGTCACGGCGTCCGCGGCGATCTCGCCACGGCCGATATGCAGCGGCGGGTAACCCGGTTGGCCCAGGTAGTCGATCCGGGCGCCCAGCGCATTCAAGGCGTCCGCCAGGTCGCCGATGGGCCGCTCGTGCATGCGCGGCACGCCAGACAAGCGGTAATCACCGCCCATCAAGGCCAGCGCAGCAGTCAGGGGACGGATCGCCGTGCCCGCGTTGCCCATGAAGAGGTCGGCGCTTTCCACAGGGAAACGGCGCACGCCCTCGACGGTGACGCGGCCTGCGTCCAGCTCCGACACCTGCACGCCCAGCTGGCGCAGCGCGCCCAGCATGACGCGCGTGTCGTCCGAATCCAGCAAGCCGGTGATGACGGTGGTGCCCTCGGCGATCGCCGACAGCAGCAGCACACGATTGGAAATGCTCTTGGAACCCGGCAAGGCGATGACGCCCTGCGCTTGCCGCACGCGCGGCAGGTCCAGATAAGGCAAAGCGCCCATGTCAGCTACTCCTTGCGCCAGTTGCGGCGCGCCTCGGCCGCGGTTTCCAGCAGCGCCAGCAACGCCGCGTCGTCGCCATCGGCGATGGCGCGTTCGGCACGATCCAGGACGGCGCGCACATCGGCAAGCTCGGCCAGCATCGCATCGCGATTGGATAGGAAGATATCGCGCCACATCTCCGGCGAGCCCGCCGCGATGCGCGTGAAATCACGAAAACCACTGCCGGCCAGATCCAGGCGCGTGCGGGCGTCGGCGGCCGTGGCCACCTGTTCCATGTAGACCGCAGACAACAGGTGCGGCAGATGGCTGACCGACGCCAGCAAGCGGTCATGCGAGCCGGCGTCCATGTCGATCACGCTGGCGCCGCAGGCCTGCCAGGCACGCCGCACCAGGTCGACCGACTGCACGCTGTTTTCCGCAAGCGGGGTCAGGATCACGGTGCGCCCGCGGTACAGGCCCGGATCGGCCGCGTCGGGCCCGGTGCGCTCGGCGCCGGCGATGGGATGTCCCGGCACAAAGCGGCCGATGCTGCCGGCCAGCGCCTCGCGCGCCGCTTGAACGACTTCGGCCTTGGTGCTGCCCGCGTCGGTCAACACCGTCGCGGCGCCCAGATGCGGCAACATCCGGGCCAGCACGTTCTTCAAGCCGCCCACAGGCGTGGACAGCAGGACCAGGTCGGCGCGGGCCGCCGCGTCTTCAGCGCTGACGGCCTCGTCGATCAATCCCAGCTCGACGGCTCGCGCCAGCGAAGACGCGTTGCGCCCGACTCCCAGCACCCGGCCCACTTGACCCGCCTGGCGCAACGCCGCGGCAAACGATCCGCCGATCAGGCCTACGCCCACCACGGCCAATACAGGAATCAGGGGGCCAGCGGCCCCCTGATTCGTAGAAGGTAACGCGTCGTTCATGTGGTCAGGATGGCGGTCAGGGCATCGATGAAGCGGGCATTCTCTTGCGGCAAGCCGATAGACACGCGCAGCCATTCAGGCAGGCCGTCGCCAGCCACCGGGCGCACGATGACGCCGCGTTTGAGCAATTCCAGATTGATGCGCGGCGCATCGCCCACGTGCACCAGCACGAAATTGCCGTAGCTGGGCACATAGCGCAGCTTCAGGCGGTCGAACGCCTCGCACAATTGCGCCTTGCCGGACTTGTTCGAGGCATACGCCTCTTCCAGGTAGGCGGCGTCCCCCAGCGCGGCGATCGCCGCGGCCTGGGCCAGCGTGTTGACATTGAACGGCTGGCGCACGCGGTTCAGCAGGTCGGTCAGCGGCGGCTGGGCCACCGAGAAACCCACCCGCAAACCCGCCAGGCCGTAGGCCTTGGAGAACGTGCGCGAGATGATCAGGTTGGGGAACCGGCGGGCCAGCGCGGTGCTGTCGAAGCGGTACTCCGGATCCAGGTATTCGTTGTAGGCCTCGTCCAGCACCACGGTGACGCGGTCGCCATGGGCGGCTTGCACGCGCTCCAGGAACGACGCGACCTTGTCGCCCGGCACGAACGTGCCGGTCGGATTGTTGGGGTTGGCGATGAACAGCAGGCGCGTGTCGTCGGCGATGGCCTCGAACATGGCGTCCAGGTCGTGGCCGTAGTCTTGCGCCGGCACGACGATGTGGCGCGCGCCGCGCGCTTGCGTGGCCAGGCGGTACACCGCGAACGAGTGCTGGGCATACACCGCCGACGCGCCGGGCTCCAGCAAGGCCAGCGCAGCGATCTCCAGGATGTCGTTCGAGCCGTTGCCCAGCGTGATCCAGTTCATCGGCACGCCGTAGCGTTCCGCCAACGCCACCTTCAGGTCGAAGCCGTTGGGGTCGGGATAGCGGGCCAGCGACTCGGCTGCGGCCAGCATGGCCGCGCGCGCCGACTTGGGCATGCCCAGCGGATTTTCGTTGGACGCCAGCTTGACGATGCCGGCCGGATCCAGCCCGAACTCGCGGGCCAGTTCTTCAATGGGCTTACCCGCCTGGTAAGGCGCAATGGCGCTGACGTGCGCGGGAGCAACGAGGGGCTTGGATTCGGTGGTCATGGTGTGGAGGCTCACGGCGCCGGGTAGGAACCCAGCACTTTCAGATAGGCGACCTGCGCCTGCAAGGTGGCAAGGGCGCGCTCGACGTTCGGATCGTTGCGGTGGCCCAGGACATCGACGTAGAAATAATATTCCCACTGGCCGGTGCGCGCGGGGCGCGACTCGAAGCGGGTCATCGATACGCCGTTGGCCGCCAGCGGGGCCAGCATTTCATACACGGCGCCCGCGCGGTTCGGCACGGCCAGGATCAGACTGGTCTTGTCCTTGCCGCTCACCAGCGGCTGGATGTTGCCGATGGCCAGGAAACGGGTCCGGTTGTGCGGATCGTCCTGGATGCCGGCCGCGACGACCTGCAGGTTCCAGGCGGGCGCAGCCACTTCGCCGGCGATCGCCGCGATCGTCGGATCGCCCGCGGCGGCGCGTGCAGCCTCGGAATTGCTGGAGGCGGCAACACGCTCAAGGTCGGGATAGTTGCGCGTCAGCCAGCCCTGGCACTGGGCCAGCGCCTGCGGATGCGCGGAAATCGTCTTGATGCCGTCCATGCCGCCCGATTGCGACATCAGGCAATGGCGGATGACGAGCGAGCGTTCGCCCAGGATCGTCAGCGGGGTGTTCAGCAGCAGGTCCAGGCTGCGGTTGACGGCGCCTTCGGTGGAGTTCTCCACCGGCACCATGCCCACATCCGCCTGACCGGCCTCGACCGCGCGGAAGACCTCGTCGAACGACGCGCAAGGCAGCTTCTGCACGGCGTGGCCGAAATGCTCCAGCGCCGCCTGTTCGGAAAACGAGCCTTGCGGCCCCAGGTACGCGACGGTCATGCCGCGCTCCAGGCCGCGACAGGCCGAGATGATCTCGGTCCAGACCGACGCCACGCCCGCGTTCGGGAACGGGCCGGGGTTGAGCTGCTGCAGGCGGCGGATGACTTCGGCTTCGCGCTCGGGGCGCAACACCGGGCCGTCCGCTTGCGCGGCATGCTTGGCCTCGCCCACTTCGAGCGCGGCGCGGGCGCGCTGCGACAGCAGGTCGAGGATCTGGGCGTCCAACGCATCGATGCGTTCGCGCAAGGGACGCAGCTTGCGCTGCAGATCTTCATCCATAACGGCGCTCGAATTCCTTCAGGTACTCGACCAGCGCCGACACCCCGGCAAGGGGGACGGCGTTGTAAATGGAGGCGCGCATGCCGCCCACGCTCTTGTGCCCCTTCAACTGCGTGAGGCCAGCCGCATCGGCGCCTTGCAGGAAGGCGTCGTTCAGCGACTCGTCGCGCAGCACGAACGGCACGTTCATGCGCGAGCGCACGGGTGCGTGGATGGGGTTGCGATAGAAGCTGGTGTTGTCCAGATAGCCGTACAGCAGGTCGGCCTTGGCCTTGTTGGCCGCTTCCATGCCGGCCACGCCGCCATTGGCCTTGACCCACTTGAACACCAGCCCGGCGACGTAGATCGCGAAGGTCGGCGGCGTGTTGTAGCGCGAATGGTCCGCAGCCACGTTGGCGTAGTCGAAGGCGGAGGGGCAGATCGGCAAGGCGTGGCCGATCAGGTCGCGGCGGGCGATGACCATGGTCACGCCTGCCGGGCCCGCGTTCTTTTGCGCGCCGGCATACATCATGCCGCAGCGCGTCACGTCCATCGGACGCGACAGGAAATGCGAGGACGCGTCGACGACCAGCGGTACGTCGGGCGCGCCCAGGAGGGCGGTGTCGGGCCAGTCCATGAACTCGACGCCGCCGATGGTTTCATTGCTGCACAGGTGCAGGTAGGCCGATTCCGGACGGACCTTCCAGGATTCGACCGGCGGCACCCACGTCAACGGCGCTTGCTCGCGGCCATCCAGGACGATGGCTTGCTCGCTGCTGGCCGCGACATGCGTGCTGCCATAGCGCCCTGCTTCCTTGTACGAACGCTTGGACCAATGGCCCGTCACGACGAAGTCAGCGGCAGGCGTGCTGCGGCGCCCCATGAGATTCATGGGAACGATGGCGTTCTCCCCGGAACCTCCGCCTTGCATGAACATGACGGCGTAATCAGCGGGCAAGCCCAGCAGATCACGCAGGTCGGATTCGGCTTCATCGCAGATCTGCACAAAGTGCTTACCGCGATGACTCATTTCCATTACCGACATGCCACTGCCATGCCAATCCAGCATCTCAGCTGCTGCTTGCTGCAATACCACCTCGGGCAAGGCCGAGGGGCCTGCCGAGAAGTTCCAGGGGCGGGCCATTATTGCTCCGTAGGTTCCGTCGAATCCGTCGAGTCTGCTGCGCCGTTGCTGTCGTCGCCGCCTTCGGCCTGGACGTCTTCGTCCAGTTCGCCGTCGTCGTCCGCATCGCTTTCCACGACACGACGGACGCCGGACAGCGTGCTGCCGTCATCAACGTTGATCAGCGTCACGCCCTGCGTCGCGCGGCCCATTTCGCGGATTTCCGCGACACGGGTACGCACCAGCACGCCGCCAGTGGTGATCAGCATGATTTCGTCGGTCGGATTGACCAGCACCGCACCCACGACCTTGCCGTTGCGCGAGCTGGTCTGGATGGCGATCATGCCCTTCGTGCCACGGCCATGGCGCGTGTATTCACCGATCGGCGTGCGCTTGCCGTAACCGTTTTCGGTAGCGGTCAGCACGGTCTGCGTTTCGTCGCCGGCAACCAGCAGCGCGATGACGGTCTGCGTTTCCTCGAGCATCATGCCGCGCACGCCGCGGGCGTTGCGGCCCATCGGACGCACATCGTTTTCGTCGAAGCGCACGGCCTTGCCCGAATCCGAGAACAGCATGACGTCATGCTGGCCGTCGGTCAGGTCGGCGCCGATCAGGTAGTCGCCATCGTCAAGGTCGACGGCGATGATGCCGGCCTTGCGCGGGTTGGAGAAGTCGGACAGCGGGGTCTTCTTGACCGTGCCGCGCGACGTCGCCATGAAGACGTAGTGGTCTTCGCTGAACTCCTTGACCGGCAACACCACCGTGATCTTCTCGCCGTCAGCCAGCGGGAACATGTTGACGATGGGCTTGCCGCGCGAGTTGCGCGTGCCTTGGGGCACTTCCCAGACCTTCAGCCAGTACACACGGCCACGGTTCGAGAAGCACAGCAGGTAGTCGTGCGTGTTGGCGATGAACAACTGGTCGATCCAGTCGTTTTCCTTCATCGCCGTGGCCTGCTTGCCGCGCCCGCCACGCTTTTGCGAGCGGTATTCGGACAAAGGCTGGCTCTTGATGTAGCCGCCGTGCGACAGGGTCACGACCATGTCGGTGGGCGTGATCAGGTCTTCGGTGTCGAGCTCGGTGGCGTTCATCTCGATTTCCGAGCGGCGCGTGTCCTTCACGCCCGTCGAGAACTCGGCCTTGATGGCTTGCAGTTCGTCGGAGATGATCGTCGTGATGCGCTCGGGGCGGGCCAGGATGTCGAGCAGGTCGGCGATGGTGGACATGATGTCCTTGTATTCGCCGACGATCTTGTCCTGCTCCAGCCCGGTCAGGCGTTGCAGGCGCATGTTCAGGATTTCCTGGGCCTGCGTATCGCTCAGACGGTACATGCCGTCGCCCTGAAGGCCGAACTCGGCGTCCAGGTCGTCCGGACGGAAGGCGGAGCGGCCTCCCGGCGTGTCGCCGTCGGCACGCGACAGCATTTCGCGCACCAGCGACGAATCCCACGACTTCGCCATCAATTCCTGGCGGGCGACGGGAGGCGTCGGCGCCGCCTTGATGATGGTGATGAAATCATCGATGTTGGCCAGGGCGACGGCCAGGCCTTCCAGCACGTGGCCGCGTTCGCGGGCCTTGCGCAGCTGGAACACCGTGCGGCGCGTGACGACTTCGCGGCGATGCTGCAGGAAGTAGTCGATCATCTGCTTCAGGTTGAGCAGGCGCGGCTGGCCGTCGACCAGCGCCACCAGGTTCATCCCGAAGGTGTCTTGCAGCTGCGTGTTCTTGTACAGGTTGTTCAGGACAACCTCGGGCACCTCGCCGCGCTTGAGCTCGATGACCAGACGCATGCCGTCCTTGTCGGACTCGTCGCGAATATCGGAGATGCCTTCGATCTTCTTGTCGTTGACGAGTTCGGCGATGCGTTCCTGCAAGGTCTTCTTGTTGACCTGGTAGGGAATCGCGTCGATCACGATCGCCTGGCGATTGCCCTTCTCCATGTCTTCGAAGTGGGTCTTGGCGCGCATGATGACGCGGCCGCGACCGGTGCGATAGCCTTCGCGCACGCCGGACATGCCGTAGATGATGCCGCCCGTGGGGAAATCCGGCGCCGGGATGAGCTCGATGAGCTCATCGACCGTGCAGGCCGGATTGCGCAGGCAGTACAGGCAGCCGTCGACCACTTCCTGGAGGTTGTGCGGCGGAATGTTGGTGGCCATGCCCACCGCGATGCCCGAGCTGCCGTTGACCAGCAGGTTGGGCAGGCGCGACGGCAACAGCAGCGGTTCTTGCTCGCTGCCGTCGTAGTTGGGGCCGAAGTCCACGGTTTCCTGGTCGATGTCGGCCAGCAGTTCGTGGGCGATCTTGGCCAGGCGGATTTCCGTATAGCGCATCGCCGCGGCGTTATCGCCGTCGATCGAGCCGAAGTTGCCCTGGCCGTCGACCAGCATGTAGCGCATGGAGAAATCCTGCGCCATGCGGACGATGGTGTCGTAGACGGATTGGTCGCCGTGGGGGTGGTATTTACCGATGACGTCCCCGACGATACGCGCCGACTTCTTATAGGCGCGGTTCCAATCGTTGTTCAGTTCGTGCATCGCGTAGAGCACGCGCCGGTGGACGGGCTTCAACCCGTCCCGCACATCCGGTAGCGCCCGCCCAACGATCACGCTCATCGCGTAATCGAGGTAACTGCGGCGCATCTCTTCTTCCAGCGAAACCGGAAGCGTCTCCTTGGCAAAGGAATCCATATATATAACGACAGAATCGTGTAAGGAGGAACCCGGGCCGGGTAAACAGGAAATTCTATCATTCGATTCCGATCCCGTCGGGCAGGGCCGCAGGAAGTGGCCGGTAAGCGGCCTTCGCGGGCCGTCACGGGTAAGCCGCGGCCGGCCGTCGGGCCGCGCCCAATGGCCCTGTTGTCAAAAACCAACATGGAAAACCGATGGAGCGCCGAAAACGCCGTATCCAGCGTCAATGCGCCTCTCCAGGGAAGCCAAAGCCCCCCAAATGCCTTAAGATTGTTTCCAGCACGCAGGAAACCCAGTAGCTATTCCTTTGAACCAGCTCTTGGCGTTGCTATACTGGCCCCGTTTTCCTGATATGCGGCGGGGGTTCGCTGCGAGTCACTTATCCAGCTTCAAGCTCAACGAGGAGAAACATGAACAAACCCTCCAAATTCGCTCTGGCGCTCGCCTTCGCCGCCGTCACGGCCTCTGGTGTAGCTTCCGCGCAAACCGTGGACAACTGGCGCAACCCGTTCGGTAACGTTTGGAAAAACGGTACGAACGAACTGTGCTGGCGCGATGCTTTCTGGACCCCTGCCACCGGTATCCCCGGTTGCGACGGTGTCCCGGTTGCACAACAGAAGGCGAAGCCGGCCCCGATGGCGGCAAAGGTCGTGTTCAATGCTGACACGTTCTTCGACTTCGACAAGTCGACCCTGAAGCCCGAAGGCCGTCAGCTGCTGGATCAAGTCGCCCAGCAAGCTCGCGGTATCGAGCTGGAAACCATCATTGCTGTTGGCCACACCGACTCCATCGGTACTGACGCCTACAACCAGAAGCTGTCCGAGCGCCGCGCCGCTTCGGTCAAGACCTACCTGGTCAGCAAGGGTATCGACCCCAACCGTATCTATACGGAAGGCAAGGGCGAGTCGAACCCGATCGCTTCCAACAAGACGAAAGAAGGCCGTGCCCAAAACCGTCGCGTTGAAATCGAAATCGTGGGTAGCCGCAAGTAATTGCCGGACTAGCTACAATAAAGGGCCTCGCATAGCGAGGCCCTTTTTTTCGTCCGTCTTGCACCAACGTGGTGCAATGGCGTGTTTCCTCCCCGCCTTTGCGCGACGGACCCCTCTCTATATATAGCGTCGCTTTTCGCTGGACCGCCCATGACCACGCAAATTCACGACTCCGAACGCCCCGCCGTCAACGCCGACCAGGCCGAACTGGACAAGTTCAGTGCCCTGGCCAGCCGCTGGTGGGACCCCGAAAGCGAGTTCAAGCCCCTGCACGCCATCAACCCGCTGCGGCTGGAATGGATTCAGGAGTGCGCGGGCAGCCTTGCCGGCAAGAAAGTGCTGGATGTGGGGTGCGGCGGCGGCATCCTGTCGGAATCCATGGCCCGCGGCGGCGCGGACGTCACGGGCATCGATCTGGCCGACAAGTCGCTGAAGGTCGCCCGCCTGCACGGCCTGGAATCGGGCGTGAAGGTGGAGTACCGCAAGGTGCCCGTGGAAGAACTGGCCGCCGAACAGCCCGGCCAATACGACGTGGTCACCTGCATGGAAATGCTGGAACACGTGCCGGATCCGGCGTCCATCGTGCGCGCCTGCTCCACGCTGGTCAAACCTGGCGGTTGGGTGTTCTTTTCCACGTTGAACCGCAACGCCAAGGCGTTTCTTTTCGCCATCGTCGGCGCCGAATACGTCCTGCGCCTGTTGCCGCGCGGCACCCACAGCTACGACCAGTTCATCAAGCCCAGCGAATTGTCCGCGGCGGCGCGCGCCGCCAGCCTGGAACCGGTCAGCATGCGCGGCATGGAATACAACCCGATCACCCAGATCTACACGCTGTCGTCCGACACCTCGGTCAACTACCTGATGGCTACCCGTAAATGAGCGCCCTGATCCTGTTCGACTTCGACGGCACCCTGGCCGACACCGCCCCCGACCTGGCCGCCGCCGCCAACCAGCAGCGCACCCGCCGCGGCCTGGAGCCCATGCCCTACGAGGCCTTGCGCCCGGTGGCGTCGCAAGGCGCGCGCGGCCTGCTGCGCGTGGCGCTGGACTTGAAACCCGGCGACCCGGACTACGAGCCCACCCGCCTGCAGTTCCTGGAAGACTACGCCGCCAGCTCGACCGTGCACAGCAAGCTCTTCCCCGGCATCGACACCCTGTTGGCCGACATCCGCCGCCGCGGCCTGTCCTGGGGCATCGTCACCAACAAGGTCACGTACCTGACCCTGCCGATCGTCGAATTCCTGGACCTGACGCGCGACAGCGCGGTGCTTGTCTGCGGCGACACGACAGCCCACGCCAAACCGCACCCGTTGCCGCTGCAGCACGCCGCGCGCGAAGCCGGTTTCGCCGTGGACCGCTGCGTCTATGTGGGCGACGACCTGCGCGACATCCAGGCCGCACACGCGGCGGGCATGCCCGCAGTGGCCGCCGCCTACGGCTATGTGGGCGAAGAAGACAACATCAGCACCTGGGAAGCGGAAACCTGCGCGAACACCCCCGCTGAACTCTGGTCCGCCATCCAGCCGCTGCTGCCCAGCGACCTGCGCTGACCCGCGGAGCACGGCGGGCCGCGCTGGGTCCGCCGTGTCGCCTGACGATGGTTCGCTGCGAATTAGTTGACGCATCCGAACAATCTATCCGGCACCGGAGTCTTTATCCGGATTCCAAACTCCCTTAAAGTGTGGCTCATGCAAGGCATTCGGGTGCCTCCCGATTGCCATTCCGGCCAAGGCCGGTGTTGCGGCAGTTCCCATCCGCAACCACAACCCTCGCGCCGACGGCATTCTGCCGCCGCGCAGCGCCCGGCCCCGTGCCGCCGCGCCCCCTAGACCTTTCAGTACGCCTATAACGCCCTGCCCCGCGCGCCGCCTGACGGTATCGCGCCAGAGGAACGCCTATGCTTTTGCCTATCCTGCTACTTTCCGCCGCTGGTTTCACAATCCTGACGACAGAATTCCTGATTGTCGGCCTGCTGCCCGGGCTGGCCCGCGACCTGAACGTCACCGTGTCGCAAGCCGGCCTGCTGGTCTCGCTGTTCGCCTTCACCGTGGCGGCGACCGGTCCGCTGCTGACCGCGCTGATGGCCAACGTCGAACGCAAGCGCCTGTTCATCGGCGTGCTGGTGCTGTTCGGCCTGTCCAACGCCGTGGCGGCCATGGCCCCCAACATCTGGGTCATGGCCGTGGCCCGCTTCGTGCCCGCCCTGGCCTTGCCCGTGTTCTGGTCGTTGGCCAGCGCGACCGCCGTGGAGCTGGTCGGCCCGGCGCGCGCCGGCCGCGCCATCTCGATGGTGGCCTTCGGCATCGTGGCGGCCACCGTCTTCGGCATTCCGATCGGCGTGCTGATCTCGGACGCCTTCGGCTGGCGCGCGGCATTCTGGGTATTGTCGGGCGTCGCCTTCGCCAAGGCCGTGCTCCTCCTGCTGGCGTTCCCCAGCACCCGCATCCGCGCCGACAGCGTCAAGCTGGTGACGCAGCTGCGCATCCTGCGCAACCCGATCGTGCTGGGCCACGTGGTGCTGTCGCTGCTGGTGTTCACCGGCATGTTCACGGCCTACACCTATCTGGCGGACATGCTGGAGCGCCTGGCCGGCTTCAACGGGCAGATCGTGGGCTGGACCATGATGGCCTTCGGCGGCGTGGGCCTGATCGGCAACACCTTGGGCGGCCGCATGGTGGACCGCAGCCCGCTGGGCGCGACCGCGCTGTTCTCGTCGATGATGGCGGCGGGCCTGGCGTTCGTGGCGCCCGTGATGCAATCCCATGGCCTGCTGGCCGTGGCATTGGGGATCTGGGGCATTGCGCAGGCCGCGCTCTTCATCGTGTGCCACGTGCGTCTGATGAAAGCTGCGCCCGAAGCGCCGGCCTTCGCCGCCTCGCTCAATATCTCGGGAGCCAACATCGGCATCGGGCTGGGCGCGGTGGTCGGCGGCAATGTGATCGACCACTACGGCCTGGCTTCGTTGGGATGGGCGGCCTCGGTCATCGTGGCGATTTCGGTCGCACTGGCCTTTGCGCTGATGGCGGCTTCGCGTCCGCGCCCGGCCAAAACCGCCTGCGCCAACGCCGCCTGAGCCGCACTTGTGTCCGCCGCGCCACGCCTGCGTCGGCGGGCGCGGACAACGCAGCAGGCTATTGCGTTTACCAGTACAATAGAAGTTCTTGGGGCCGATCCGGATTCGACGTGGGTCGCGAAACAACTCAGGGCATGCCGAGCACCAGTTCGCTCGTTAAACCACTGGAAACACTACAAACGCCAACGACGAGCGTTTCGCTCTCGCCGCTTAAGCGGTGAGCCGCTGCACTGATCTGTCCTTGGGTCAGGTGGAGGAAGGCAACTTCCTAGGGGGGTAACCCTCGAACCACAGCAGCGACATTCACAAGGAATCGGTCTGCGCTGGGGTCACACGGCTCAGATTTAAATTACGTGAATCGCTTTGGTCCGGCCTGTCGGTTGGCTAAGTCCAAGGTTAAAACTAAATAAATCGACTACGCATGTAGAACTGATTGCAGAGGGCTTGCGGACGGGGGTTCAATTCCCCCCGGCTCCACCAAAATTCCGCTTTATTGCGCAGTGCTTAGCAAAATGGCCAACTCTTCGGAGTTGGCCATTTTTTTTCGCCCTCCCCCCGTACGCCACGGCGCGGCAACCCCCTCTTGTTGCCCGCCGACGACACATTGACGACACCGAACGTAACAGTGCGGCCGCCATGGCATTCGAATGAAGTCAGATTCGTGTCAAATGCGGCCCCGTTTTCCCTCAGGCGCGCCCAGACGGCCTTTCGACCGACTGCCGAGACATTTACCGAATATGTCCCCAACAGTCTTTATGTTCGAAATAATCCGTCACATATTACCAATGCTTTCAAGACATAATAAACGCAAGGAAATGCCACCACGTCTGTGAGGCCTTCTTGCGATGAAAGTCCTTTCCATATTCGGCACGCGCCCCGAAGCCATCAAGATGGCTCCCCTCGTCACGGCACTTGAACGGGAGCCGCAGATCCAGAGCGTGGTGTGCGTCACCGGCCAGCATCGGGAAATGTTGGACCAGGTCCTGGCGCTGTTCGACCTGCGCGCCCAGCACGACCTGGACATCATGGTCCCCAACCAGACCTTGAATGGGCTGTATGCCCGGCTGATCAGCCGGGTGGACGGCGTGTTGGAAGCGGAACAACCCGACTGCGTCCTGGTGCATGGCGATACCAGCACCGCGTCGGCTTGCGCGCTCGCCTCATTCCATCGCCGCGTGCGCATCGGCCACGTCGAGGCCGGATTGCGCACCGGCAACCTGGCCATGCCGTTCCCGGAAGAAATGAACCGCCGTGTCGTCGACGCGGTGGGCGACTGGCTGTTCGCGCCGACGTCGGAATCGCGCGGCAACCTGCTGCGCGAGAACCTGGCGGGCCACATTACCGTTACCGGCAACACCGTGATCGATGCGCTGGCGATGACCTGCGCCAAACTGGACCCGCAGGGCCCGCTGGCCCGCCAGCTGGAAGCCCGCTACGACTGGCTGGATCCGACGCGCCGGCTGCTGCTGGTGACCGGCCACCGGCGCGAGAGCTTCGGCGAAGGCTTCAAGAACATTTGCGCGGCGCTGGCCGAACTGGCCCGTCGCGAAGACTTGCAGATCGTCTACCCCGTGCACCTGAATCCGCAGGTGCGCAATGTGGTGATGGCCGCGCTGGGCGGCCTGTCGCATGTGCACCTGATCGATCCCCTCGATTACCTGGACTTTGTCTGGTTCATGCAACGGTCGCACCTGATCCTGACCGATTCCGGCGGCGTTCAGGAAGAAGCCCCTTACCTGGGCAAGCCGGTACTGGTGATGCGCGACGTGACCGAGCGTCCCGAAGCCGTGCGGGCGGGAACCGTGGCGCTGGTCGGCACCGACCCGCAGCGCATCGTTACCGAAGTCGCCCGCCTGCTCGACAACCCGGACCTGCACGCGTCTTTCTCGCGACGCATCAATCCGTATGGCGATGGCCACGCCAGCCAACGCATCGTGGACGCCTTGTGCGGCCGCGCCGTGTCGGAGTTCGACCCTTACGGAACAACGGCCTCCCCTTCCGCCTGACGCCCTCGCGACGCATTCCCTGCCCGGAGCCTCCATGCACCACCCTGCCCTGACCACCCCTGTGACCCGTACGCTTTGCCGCGCCCTGATGGCCGCCGGCCTGGTGCTGCCGCTGGCCGCGATGGCCAGCCCTGCCGGCGACGCCTTGCGCCGCCTGCAAAGCGAAGATTGGGTAACACGCAACACCACGCTGCAAGACCTGGGCATCACGGAGCCGGTCGTCCTGAGCAATAGCGACGCGCGCCAGGAGTTCTATCTGCCGGTGCCGCGCGGCGTACCGATTTCGGACGCGACCCTGAACTTCGACGCGAAATACACCAAGGGCGAACCCGGGCGCACGAGCATGGTGCTGTGGGTGGACGGCGTGCCGCAGGCCGCGCAGCGGATCGCCGACGGCGACGGGTCCGTGGACCGCAACCTGCAGGTGGACCCGCGCCGCCGCGAAACGGGATTCCTGCGGCTGGGCGTGGACTGGCAATCGGAAATCGCGCTGCGCCATTGCGAAAGCAACCGCGCCACGGCCAATGCGCTGACGATCTCGCCGCAGACCCGTTTGAGCTATCGCTACGACGCGTCGGCCATCGGCAACCTTGACGACGCGTGGGGCACCTTGCCCGGCAAGCCGGTGCTGATGGTGCCGGGCGCGAAGCTGGACCAGCAGGCCTTCGACAGCGCCTGGCGCATTGGCGTGGCGATGGAGCGCACGGGCAAGCGCGTCTCGGTCAAGGCGTTCCCTGCAGTGGGCGACGAGGTCGACACGCGGGGCCTGCAAGCCCCCGCCGGCCTGGGACAGGTTCCCGCGTTCGCCGCCCTGGGGGACAAGGCGACGCACAAACTGGCCAGCCCGGCCGAAATCGGCGCGCTGCTGGTCCTGGGCGCCCCGGCCGTGAGCGGCGACGTGGTCATCGTCGATGCCGCGCTACGGGCACGCTACAACGAGGCGCTGGATGCCCTGCAGGCGCAACTGGCCTCTGACGCCGACGCCGCCGACGCCTTCAAGACCTGGCGCCAGCAGCGCATGCCGCTGGCCGGCGCGGACCTGCCCGCGAAAGACATCCGGCTGTTGTCGCTGGGCCGCCAGGCCGTCATCGCCGTGGCCGCCGACGCCGGCGCCCAGGGCGCCGGCGCCTTCGACGCGGCATGGCGCCGCATCCTGGTCACCCGCCAGGTCAATGTGAAGACGGCGACGCCGCCGCAGACCCTCAAGGACGGCAGCTTGCGCCTGACGACGCTGGGCGGCACGCCGGACAGCTTCGACGTGGTCGCGCGTGGGGACTGGAACACGACCTTCCCCTTGGCGGCCGTGTCCTCCGACGGCCTGATGCCGGACGAACTGGTCATGGACCTGGCCGCGGCGCCGGGCGCGTCGTCGACCCGCCCCGTGGCCTCGGTCTTCTGGAACGGCATCCTGCTGACCGCCAAGCAGCTGGATGCCAACGGCAAGCCCGAACGCCTGACCGCGCGCGTGCCCGGCTATGCGCTTGGCGTCACCAACGCGGTGCGGGTCACGTTCCAGCGCCAGCCGGTATCGGTGGACTGCAACGAGATTCCCCAGGGCTACCCCGTGAACGTGCTGCCCACCAGCTACGTCAAGCCGGGCAAGGCGCAGCCCGACGGCACATTCGTGGGCCTGCTGCCGCTGCTGGCCGGCAACCCGCAACTGATCATTCCGGACAGCTACCTGGCCGATGCGCCCGACAACATCAAACGCGTGATCGGCATCGCGTCCGCCAGCGGCGTGTCCGCGACGCGGGCGGAACTGACGGTGGCGCCGGCGGGCCAGGCGGTCAAGCCCGGCCGGCCGTTCCTGGCGATGGAGGTGACGGTGGACGGGGCCAAGCCCATGGTCCAGGTGACCGACCGCAAGCAACTGAAGGTGGATGGGAAGAACGCGACCTGGCTGGACATCTCGGGCCTGGACCACTTGAGCACTGCGGAAGTCGTCAGCGGGAGCGGCCAGGACGGCCTGTTGTGGCACACGCTGGGCCAACATCCCGGCATGCTTGACGCCCCCTTCGTCCTGAACCGGGGCAACGTCGCCATCATCGGCGCGGCAGGGCCGGTGGCCTGGATCGACAGCGGCAACCCCGACGCCAGTCACCCGCCGGGCGCGGGCGAAAGCGCTTTCTTCGAATGGCGCCGCTATATCTCGTGGAGCGTGCCCGTCATCAGCATCGGCATGCTCGTCCTGATCCTGATCCTGATCGTCGCCCTGCGCGTGAACCGCAGGAAAAACAAGGACCACGCGTAATCCGGAAGCGCCATGTCTTCGCTCTACTGGCCCTACTTCATCGCGGACTACTACCGCGGGCTGGAAGTCGTGACTGCCGTCGTGGGCGTGATCATCCTGCTCTCGAGCCTGGATGACCTGTTCATCGACGCCTGGTTCTGGCTGCGCGAACTGAAGCGGTCCCTGACGGTCAAGCGCCGCTACACCCCGCTGTCGGCCGAGCAATTGCGCGCCAAGGAGGAACAGCCGCTGGCGATCATGGTGCCCGCGTGGCTGGAGTACGACGTGATCTCGTCGATGCTGGAAACGATGGTGTCGACGCTGGAATACAAGAACTACATGATCTTCGCCGGCACGTACCAGAACGACCAGCGGACGATCGACGAAGTGGAACGGATGCGCAGGCGCTATCGGCAACTGGTCCGCGTGGAGGTTCCCCATGACGGGCCCACCTGCAAGGCGGACTGCCTGAACTGGATCGTGCAAGCCATCTTCGCGCAGGACGAGAAGCAGCCGGTGCCGTTCGCCGGCGTCATCCTGCATGACAGCGAAGACGTGCTGCACCCGCTGGAGCTCAAGTACTACAACTATCTGCTGCCGCGCATCGACTTCATCCAGCTGCCGGTGACGTCGCTGGAACGCCACTGGTACGAACTGGTGGCAGGCACCTACATGGACGAATTCGCGGAATGGCACACCAAGGACCTGGTGGTGCGCGAAAGCCTGTCCAAGATGGTGCCGTCCGCCGGCGTGGGCACCTGCTTCTCGCGCCATGCGCTGGTGGAGTTGGCCGCGGAAACCAACAACCAGCCCTTCAACACCGACACGCTGACCGAAGACTATGACATCGGCGCGCGGCTGGCCCAGCGCGGCATGAAGCAGATTTTCGGCAAATTCCGGGTGGAGTACGTCACGCGGCGCCGGTCGTGGTTCGGACTGGGGCCTGAGAAGATATCGACCATCAGGATGCCGCTGGGCGTGCGCGAGTACTTCCCCAACACGTTCCGGACCGCCTATCGCCAGAAGGCGCGCTGGACCTTGGGGATCGGCCTGCAAGGCTGGCAACAGGTGGGCTGGACGGGGTCGCTGGCCACCAAGTACCTGCTGTTCCGGGACCGCAAGGGGCTGGTCACCTCGTTCATCGCCATCCTGGCGTACGTGCTGCTGGCCAACTTCTTCCTGTTTTTCCTGGCGGACAAGTTCGGCTGGTGGACGGTGTATTACCCGTCTTACTTCCGGCCTGGCGGCTGGCTCGTGACGCTGATGTGGATCAACGCGGTGGCCTTGCTGCTGCGGGTGGTGCAGCGGGCGTATTTCGTCGGCCACATGTACGGGTGGGAACACGCCCTGCTGTCGATTCCCCGGATGATCGTGGGCAACTTCATCAATGCCATGGCGGCGGCGCGGGCCTGGCGCCTGTTCATCATCCATCTGGTCACCGGCAAGCGTCTGGCATGGGACAAGACCATGCACGACTTCCCCAGCACCGACCAGCTGTCGCAGCAGCGCAAGCGGCTGGGCGAGCTGCTGCTGTCCTGGCAGGCGATCGACCAGGCAACGTTGTCGCGCGCGCTGGAAATCCAGGCGCGCGAGAAGAAGCCACTGGGCAAGATCCTGATGGAGCAAGGCTGGCTGGATGAAGGCACGCTCAACGAGGCCATCGATTTTCAACAAGCGGGACAGGAGGCGCCGCCGCCCCCGCACGCAAAAGACAAACCCGCGACGACATGACTCCGCTGACCCGTTCGCTCATCCTGTCCGCCGCGCTGGCATGCGCGTGGGCCGCAGCGCCCGCCACCGCCCAAACCCCGGCCAAGGCGGAAGCGCCGCTGGAGGGGGCCGCCTGGCAGTTTGCCGATGAAGGCTACAAGAACTACGACGCCGGCAAGTACGCGCTGGCCCAGCAGCAAGCGGAATCCGCGATCGCGCTGCGTCCGGACGTGGAGCGGCTGCGCCTCTTGCTGGTCTATTCGCTGCAAAAGCAGGGCAAGCTTAAAGAGGCCGACCAGGCCGCCGCCGACGCCATTAAGAGCGGCCTGGATACGCCCGCCCTGCGGCAGGCACGCGCCAACTTGCGCCCGCAAGCCGCGGCCCGGCCGACCGGCGGCGCATCCGGCGGCCCGGCCACGACGTCCGCCTACCGCCGCGGCTTTCCCATCGCCACGCGCGCCTATGCCGACTACAACCGCGGCGACTATCCGGCGGCTGCGCGCGGCGGCGAACAGGCGTTTCGCATCGATCCGAAGCAAGGCGCCTGGGCCATGCTGTGGCTGGACGCCCTGGAAGCGCAGGGCAAGTATGAAGAAGCCGATTCCGCAGCCTCCAAGGCAATCGCGCTTGGTGCGCCCAACAAGAATGACCTGACCGCACGGCAACAGACGATGAAGCGGCGCATGGCGATCAAGCCGGCCGAAGCCGGCTACCAGGCCCTGATCGCCAACCGTCCGGGCGATGCGGTGCCGCTGGCGCGCCAAGCCGTCGCGCTGGCGCCGGATACCGCCAGCCATCGCCTGCTGCTCATCAGCGCGCTGATGCTCGACAACCAGTTGCAGGCCGCCGAAGACGCCGCGACCGACGCGATGAAGCAGGACGACGAGAACACCGTGGCGCTGGTCATGCGCGCCTATCTGCGCCAGCGCCAGGGCAAGACCGACCTGGCCAATGCCGATTTCGACGCGGCCCTCAAGCAGGACTGGCTGGATGACGACCAGCGCCGCAACATCCGCCTGATCGCCGCCGACGCCTCGCTGGCGGCCGGCGAAAACGCGCGCGCGCTGGCCCTGCTGCAACCGCTGGGCGCCAAGGATGACGCGGCGGATGCCCGCATCAAGCGCGCGCGGTCGCGGCCGGCCGTGCCCGCCACGCTGACCTTGGCCAACTACCCCGCCCCGGTGCAGGACTGCCGCGACACGCCTTACGGCACCTCGTGCGAACTGCTGCCTTCGGACGCCGCCGGCAGCGGCGGCCCCGCCTCGCTGGCCTACGCCGCCTATGCGCGCGAGGACTACCAGGAAGCCATCGCGCAGGCCCGCAAGGCAGTGGAACAGGACCCCGCCAACAAAGAGCTCCAGCGCCTGCTGACCACCACGCTGGCCGCAGGCAACCGCGCGCAGTTGGCAGAAGCCAACCAGCGCATGAGCGAGGCGCTGGCGGCGCAGCCTGACGACCCGGCGCTGCTGATGCAGCGCGGCTACCTGCACCAGCGCATGAAGCAGCCCAAGCTGGCCCTTCAGGATTTCCAGGCGGCGCGCGCGACGGGCAAGGCGCCCCCCACGGTCATCCTGGACGAAGGCTATGCGCTGTCGGGCGTCGGCGACAAGCGCGGCGCGGTCGACAAGCTGAAGGAAGCCATCGACGAAGCGGACGCCGGCCGGCTGGAACTGACGCCGCAGCAGCGCTTCGACACCCGCAACGGCATCGCGGGGCTGGACCGCGAATGGGGCGGCTATTTTTCCGCCGGCTACCGCGGCGCGCGGCCTGCCTCGGCCGGGCTGGGCGGCGCGGCGGTCACCGTCCCGGGCGATGCCGTGTTCAGCACGGCCGAGATCTTCTGGCGGCCGTCCGACTTCCTCAATTCGTCGACGCAAGTCTTCGAACTGTACGGCCGCTTGTCCAACACCCTGTACGACAAGGGCGGCAAGACAACGAGCCAGACGGTCTCCGATCCTTGCGGCGGCAGCATCGACATCAATGAAACCAGCAACCAGGGGCTGGCAGGCATCCCCACCACCGTCGGCTCATTGGGGATGCGCTTCACGCCCTCCACCGAGGTCGGGCTGACGTTCGGCCTGGAACGCCAGTTCAACCTGGGCACGGCCACCCGGCGCGGCACTTTCAGCCCGGATCCGTCGCGGTTGCGCTGCACGCTCAACCAGGACAACCAGACCGCCCATTACGAAACCAACGCCGGCAGCGGCGGCTGGCTGGCCTATGTGACCTACGGGCTGTACGAGGGCACGACGCTGCGCATCGACCGGCCCGATTGGTTCACGATGGAAGGTTATGTGCAGGCGGGCTACTCCTGGCAGGACATGCCTGCGAAATTCTGGCTGCGTGACAACGCGACGGGCGTGGACGGCGAAAAATCATCGGGCAGGCTCAAGCGCGACCAGGCGTTCGGCGCCGGCGAGCTGCGCGTGGGCCGCAGCTACCGCATGGACGCCATCAGCGACCGCCTCGTGTTTTTCCCGTATGCCGTGTTCGGCGCCGACTGGCTGTCGAACCGGAACCGCGTATCGGGCCTGGACATCGGCGGCACCGATTCCTACAACCTGCTGGGCAACGGCTCGTCGTGGTCCATGGGCGCCGGCCCGGGATTCAACGTGCGCTACTGGTTCCGCGAAGACCATTACAACGCGCCGCGGTCCTATCTGGACTGGACGACGCAATACCGTTTCAACATCGGCGGCGGGGCCGCGGACCGGGCCCGGGGCCTGTTCATCAACCTGACCCTGTCGTACTGACGACACGCCGACCCGTACCGGACAAGGAGCCTCACCCATGCAAACCGCACCTCCCTTCTCCACTCGCCTGGCGCTTGGCCTGTCCGCCGCGCTGCTCGCCGTTGCCGCGCACGCGCAAGAGGGCTCGTCCATCGTGATCCAGGGCAAGGACAATTGGCTGTTCCCTGGCTGGGGCAGCCTGACGCAGGTCGATACGCGAGGCATCGATGCCTCGACCCAGCTGGTGCGCGAAACCCGCGATGCGCTGGCGGCCAAAGGCATTCAACTGGAAGTCCTGGTGCTGCCGGACAAGACGCTGTTCTATCAAGACAAGCTGCCCGACGGCAAATCGCTCAGCGCCGACGTGAAGAAGCGCTATCAGACCATCCAGGACAAGCTCAAGCAGGCCGGCGTGGCGACCTTCGACGACGAGGCCGTGCTCCAACGCGTAAAGGACGGCGGCCAGGACGTCTTCTACCGTACCGACCAGCACTGGACGCAGGCCGCCGCCGACGCCACGGCCGAAGCCCTGGCGCAACGCATCAAGCAGGACGTGAAGACACTGGCGGGCAAGCCCGGCACCGGCATGCCGCTGGGCAGCGTGGTCAATGAACGCCGCTATGGCGATCTGGCTGAACTGTTCCTGACGCCGGACCAGCGCAAGCAGGCCGGCCGCGAGACCTTCACGGTACGTCGCCAGGCGGAGAATCAGAGCCTGCTGGACGATGCGCCCGCCCCCGTGCACGTCACCGGCCACAGCATGGTGCAGCCGTATTTCGGCTTTCCGCAAAAGCTGTCCAACGTGCTGGACCGCCCGGTGTCCGTCAATTGGAAACCCGGCAATGTCGGACATTGGATCATGTTGCTGGAATACCTGGAATCGCCCGCCTTCAAGCAGAACAAGCCGCAGGTGCTGGTCTGGCAGATGTTCGAGCCGACCTACGCGCAAGGGCCGGACGCCAAGGGCTTGTGGGACAACGCGTCCATCATGGGCGCCGACACCTGGCGCAGCCGCATGAAGGCCGCCATTGGCAAGTAGCCCCGTGGAGCCCTCCGACAAATCCGCCGCGCCCAGCCACCGGGCAAGCGCCTGCGTCGTCGCCCTGCTGCTGGCGATCGGGCTGGGCTGGGGCGCCTGGTGCCTGGTCCAGGCCAAGATCAGCCCGGCTCAGGTGTCGCCTTCCGCCTGGGCCGACGGCTCGGCGGGCAGCGTGCTGAACAAGGCCCTGCATATGCCCAGGCAGGCGGATGTGGACACCTGGAACGCTTCCGTGCGCTACCGCTTGCTGGGCGACCTGGGCGAGCAGGTGGCGATGGGCTGCCCGCAGTGGCTGTTCTATCGCGACGGCTTGCGCCCGCCGCCGGGCGTCCATGTCTTCAACGACCGCCTGCGCCTCATGCGGCACTGGGTAGACGAACTGCGTGAAAAGCAGGTGCAGGTGCTGGTCGTGGCCGTGCCCGACAAATCCCGCGTCGAGGCCGACCGGCTTTGCGGCCTGCCGGTCTCACTGCCAATGCGCCAGGCGCTGGATGCATGGCAGGACGCCCTGCGGGCGCAAGGGGTGCCTTTCGTGGACCTGCGCGACGCGCTGCAGGCCGCCCCCGCCCCCCGCTTCTTCCGTACCGATGTGCACATGAACGCGCAGGGCGCGCAAGCCGCGGCCCAACGGGTGGCCGAGGCGGCCTTGCCCCTGCTGCAAGGCCCCGGCACGCAAGCCTTCAAGACAGACGCGCCGGCGCCGCCGGCGCCGCGGATGGGCGATCTGATCGTGCTGTCCGGCCTGGAACAGGCGCGGCCGGGCTGGCGGCCCGAACTGGAAGTCGTGTCGGAACAGAAGATCGAACCGGTGCGCACCGGCGGGCTGCTGGACGAGGCGCCGGCGGTGGAAGTCCTGCTGGCGGGCACCTCCAACGGCCGCCGCAGCCAGTTCGCGGAGCGGCTGGGCATGGGCCTGGGCCGCGAGATCTGGAACATGAGCCTGGACGGCGGACAGTTCTCGGGCGCCTTGCTGATCGCGCTGAAGCAGCGCGATCAATGGCCCAAGAGCCTGAAGGTGCTGATCTGGGAGTTCTCGGAAAACGCCTTGTCCTTGCCGCTGACCCCGGACGAAAAGGCCGTGCTGGCCCGCCTGCCGTAGCGAACCCACATGCTATTTAACTCCTACCTGTTCCTGCTGATCTTCCTGCCGGTCACGTTGGCCGTCTATTACGCGCTGGGGCCGCTTAACGTGCGCCTGGCGGCGTTGTGGCTGTGCCTGACCTCGCTGGTCTTCTACGGCTGGTGGAACCCGCAGTTCGTGGCGCTCTTGGCGGGGTCCATCGCGTTCAACTACGTGGTCAGCCAGTTGATCCTGCACTACGCCGGACGCCCCAGGCTGCAAGGGCTGATCGTCGGGCTGGGCGTGGGCGCCGACCTGGTGCTGCTGTTTCACTACAAGTACTTCGCGACGCTGCTGAACTTCCTGACCGACCTGGGCGTGACCAGCGCCACGATGGACGACATCATCCTGCCGCTGGGGATTTCGTTCTTCACGTTCACGCAGATCGGCTACCTGCTGGATTGCAAGGCAGGCGTGGTGAAGGAGCGCAGCCTGCTCAGCTATGTGCTGTTCGTCACGTTCTTTCCGCACCTGATCGCCGGCCCGATCCTGCATCACAAAGAGATGATGCCGCAGTTCGCGCAGCCCGAGAACTACCGCTTCAAGGCCGAAAACCTGTCGGTCGGCGCCATGCTGTTCGTGATCGGGCTGGCCAAGAAGGTGCTGCTGGCCGATGGCATCGCGCCCTATGCGGACGCCGGCTTCGCCGCGCCGGGCGAGCTGATGTTCTGGGGCTCCTGGGGCGCCAGCATCTGCTACGCGCTGCAGCTGTATTTCGACTTTTCGGGCTACTCGGACATGGCGCTGGGCCTGGCCAAGATGTTCGGCATCCGCTTCCCGCTGAACTTCAATTCGCCCTACAAGGCCAGCAGCATTATCGATTTCTGGGCGCGCTGGCACATGACGCTGACCCGCTACATCACGGCGTACCTGTACTACCCCGTGGCGATGGCGGTTTCGAAGTGGCGCACGGACCGCAACCTGCCGGTCGGCTCCGCGGGCATCAGCACCCCGGGCGGATTCCTCAGCAGCATCGTGTTCCCCACGCTCTTCACGATGACGCTGGCGGGCGTGTGGCACGGCGCCGGCCTGCAGTTCATCGTCTTCGGGCTGCTGCACGCCATGTACCTGTCGGTGAACCACGCCTGGCGGATTTTCGTCGTCGGCCGCAAGCCGGCCGCCGCGCGCAAGGTGGGCGGGATCCAGCGCGCCTTGTGCATCCTGCTGACCTTCGTGGCGGTGCTGGTGGCGCAGGCGTTCTTCCGCGCCCATGGCGTGGGCGACGCGATGCTGCTGATGCAGGGCATGGTCGGCTTGCGCGGCATGGAAGCGCTGGACCTGTCCGCGCATGTGGCCGGCCTGGCGTGGGGCGACGCCTGGCGCGTCGTCGTGGGCCATCACCTGCAGTTGATCTACGCGATCGTGTTGCTGGGCATCGCCTGGTTCACGCCCAACGCGCACCAGATCCTGGGCCGTTATTCGCCGGCCCTCTTCAAGACGCAGGAGGCGCCGCGCGCCTTCATGCGGTGGCGCCCCAACGCGGCCTGGCTGGTCGCGATGCTCGCGCTGCTGTTCCTTTGCCTGGTAAACCTGCACAAGGAAACCCGGTTCCTCTATTTCCAATTCTGACCGCGACGCGGTCCAGGAGCATCATATGGACATCAAGACGATCGAGGCCAAGGTCTCGGACATCATCGAAGGCATCATCCTCACCAAGGTCGATCCCGACACGCTGCTGATCGACTCGGGCCTCGTGGATTCCTTGGCAGCCGTGGACCTCGCGCTGGCCGTGGAACGCGAGTTCGGCTGCAAGATCCCGCCGACCGAGATCGACGTGCATCTGGAATCGGTGCACACGCTTGCCGCATTTATCGCGGAGAACGCCCGCGCTTGACCCACAAGCGAGCAGCCCGGAGGACTGGACCATGCGTTTCGATTTCAACGCCTACGACTTCGCCGACACAGAGTCGGGCGCCGACGCCATCGCGGTGGTCGACGCGCAAGGCGCCACGACCTGGGGCGAGCTGAAAGCCGCCACCCAAGCCTGGCAAGCAGCCGCTCGCCAGGCGGGCGTCACGGCGGGCGTACCGCTTACGATTTCGGGCCACAAGGAAACCGCCTTCCTCGTGGCCATCCTGGGCTGCCTGCGGTTGGGCGTGCCTTTCGTGCCGATAGACGTCATCAACCCGCCGGAGCGCATCGCGCGCATCGGCGAACTGGTGCGCGCCGGCCTGCGCTACGACGCCCAGGCCAAGGTCTTCCTGCCCGGCTGCGACGCCCCCGCGCCATTGGCCGAAGCGGGCTTGGCCTACATCATGTTCACATCGGGCAGCACGGGGGATCCGAAGGGTGTGCAGATCGGACGCGAAAGCGTCACGCTCTTTGCCGGCTGGATCCGGGACTGCCTGAACCTGGGGGCGGCGCCCGCCTTCATGGACCAGATGCTGTTCAGCTTCGACTTTTCACTGTTCAACTGGGTGGGCGCGCTGGAGTTGGGCGGCACCTGCGTGCTGTGCCCGCGCGAGACCATCGCCCTGCGCGACGCCTTCATCCAGTACCTGGCCGACACCCGCATCAATGTCTGGGCCTCGACGCCGTCCTTCGTGCGTCAGCAATTGTTCAATCCGGACTTCGACCATGCCCATCTTCCCGATCTGCGCGTCTTCGTGTTCGGTGCGGAATCCCTGACGCCCCCGATGGCCGAAGCGCTCTGGATGCGCTTTCCCCAGGTCCGCATCATCAATTCATACGGCCCGACGGAAGCCACCTGCTCCACGACCTGGGTCGAGATCGATCCGGCCTTGCGTGCTGCCGCGCCCAACCCCTTTCCCATCGGCCGCGCCAAACCCTATGCGGACGTCTTCATCGAAAACGGCGAAATCAGCATCGCGGGCGACCACGTCATGCGCGGCTACCTGAACCGCCCGGACCTGAACGCCTCGCGCATGTTCACGCGCGACGGCAAGCGCGGCTACCGCAGCGGCGACCTGGGCGAGATCGATGCGCACGGCCTGGTCACCTTCCGCGGCCGGGCCGACGATCAGATCAAACTGCACGGCTACCGCATCGAGCTCGCCGAGATCGATGCCGCCCTGGCCACCCTGCCCGGCGCGCGCGCCGGCGCCACCGTCGCCCTGCGCCGCCCGGACGGCGCGATCGTGCGCCTGATCGGTTTTGTCGAGCCGGCGGTGGCGGGCCCCGACGGCCTGCAACCGCTGCCGCCGGAACTACGGGATTGGAAGGCGCTGCTGGCGCGCCGCCTGCCGCCCTACATGATCCCGTCCGAGCTGGTCGCCTGCCACCGCTTCCCCACGACCAGCACGGACAAGGCGGACCGCAAGCAGCTCCAGCGCCTGTACCTGGACGCCCGCCTCAGCAAAAAACCGGAGTCCTGAACCATGCCCCTCCTTTACCGAAATGCGGCGCTTGCCCTTGCGCTGGCCATGCTGTCCGGCAACGCGGCGGCCGAAGGCGCCTTCGCGCAGCTCTACGCCGCCCGTCCGCCCGCGGGATCCTCATTCGTGCGCATCGTGAATCCGGATGCCGTCCCGTTGCGCGTGCAGATCGCCAACGGACCGGCGCAGGAATCCGGCGCGGCCAAGCCCGCCACGACCTACGCCATCGTCCGCGGAAACCAGTCCTTCAACGTGCTGGTGGACGGCAAGCCCGCAGCCAGCCTGCAAGTGCCCCCCGATACGTTCAGCACGTTGATCCCCCAGCGCAGCGGCGGCAAGCTGACCTTCGCGGTCATCGACGACAGCAACGGCACGCAGGATGCGCTGAAGGCGGAACTGCGCTTCTACAACCTGGCGGCCGACTGCCCTGCCGGCCAATTGGGCGTGAGCCCGTCCGGCCCGGCGCTGTTCCAGGACGTCAAGCCGGGCGCGTCCGCCGCGCGCGCCATCAACCCGGTCAGCGCCACGCTGGCGGCGGGCTGCGGCGCTGCCGCGTCGCCCCCGCTGTCCCTGCCAGCCTTGCAACCGGGCGACCACTACAGCCTGTTCCTGACCGGGACCGCAGCCGCGCCGGTGTTGCGCGGCCAGGTCAGCGCCACGGACCCCTACAGCCGCTAAGGAGATGTCATGCGCCGCGTTTTCCGGGATGACCATGAACTGTTCCGCGATCAGGTCCGGCGCTTTGTCGCCAACGAGATCGCGCCCCACTATGCCGAATGGGAAAAGGCCGGCATCACTCCGCGCACGCTGTGGCGGCGCGCGGGCGAAGAAGGCCTGCTGAACTGCGCCCTGCCCGAGCCCTACGGCCTGGGCGGCGATTTCGGCCACGCCACCGTCGTCATCGAAGAACTGGCCCATGCCAACTTCCTGGGCATCGGTTTTTCGATCCATTCCGACATGGTGTCGCCCTATCTGCTGAACTTCGGCACCGACGCCCAGAAGGAACGCTGGCTGCCCCCGATGACGCGCGGCGAAGTGATCGGCGCCATCGCGTTGACGGAACCCGGCGCCGGCAGCGACCTGAAGGCCATCCGCACGCGGGCGCGCCGCGACGGCGACGCCTATGTGCTCAGCGGCCAGAAGACCTTCATCACCAATGGCGTCAACGCGGGCCTGGCCATCGTGCTGGCCAGCACCGATCCGGACCAGGGCGCGCGCGGCCTGTCGCTGTTCTGCGTCGAGGAGAACCTGCCCGGCTATACCAAAGGCGCGGCGCTGGACAAGATCGGCCAGCACAGCCAGGACACCTGCGAGCTGTACTTCGACGAGGTCCGTGTTCCGGCGGATTGCCTGCTGGGCCAGGAAAACGCCGCCTTCGAATACATGACGCGCGAACTGGCGCGCGAACGGCTGGCGATCGCCTTGCGCGCCGCCGCCTCGGTCGAAGGCATGCTGGACGAAGCGGCGCAGTACACCCGCGACCGCAAAGTATTCAGCCGCCGCGTGATCGACTATCAGAACACGCGCTTCAAGCTGGCCAATGCCCGCGCGCAAACCACCATGCTGCGCGTGTTCCTGGACGACTGCCTGGCGCGCCAGATGGAAGGCGAACTGGATGCCACGACGGCCGCCATCGCCAAATTGAACGCCACCGAAATCCAGGGCCGCGTGCTGGACGACCTGCTGCAAATGTATGGCGGCTACGGCTATATGGCGGAATACGGCATCGGCCGCGCCTGGGTCGACGCGCGCGCGCTGCGCATTTTCGGAGGCACCAGCGAAGTGATGCTGGAGATCATCGGACGCAGCTTCAACTGACGGGCAATCAGACGCGCGCGTCCAGCCAGGCGCGCATCAGCGCACGCGCCTCGGGCGTATCGTCGATGACCCACGGGTCGATCGCAAACGCCACGACGCGCTTGGCGCCATAGCCGCGGGCCACCTCCCATTGTTCCTTCACGCGGCTGAACTCGGCCGAGCGCGCTTTGAAGGTGGACCCATCGGTGCTGCCCGACGGCAATTCCTCGAACAATTCCAGGATCAGATCGAACGAGGCGCGGCGCGCCAGCAGCATGTCGTGCAGCGGCGCCAGCGCCTGATAATTCGCCAGGCCGGCCACGCCCACGCCATCCTGGATCATCGGATGGATGCGCACCTGGTCGAGAATGCCTTGCCACAGCTTCATCAGCGAGCCGTCGCCGGGCAGGCGGCTGTGATAGGTGGATATGCAGGGCACGCCCCGGCTGGTGGCCTGCGCCGTGCGCGAGAACGCGTCCAGCCACGGAATCAACTGCGCCTGGCGCTCGGCCGACGCCCAGTTGTATTGCTCAAGCTCATACGGCAGGTACCAGCCTCGGAATGCGCGGCGCTTGGGCCACGGCGCCGACTCCATGTAGGCCACGCCACGCGAGCGCGTCTGATCCAGATAGCCGGTGAAGGCGGCCTTGTCCTTGCCGGCCAGCACGTCCCACCAGCGCTGGTCGTAGGGCAGGCCCACGTGCACGCCCAGCCCCTGATGCTCGGCTTCATCGAAGATAAGGCGCAGCACCGCGTCGGGCACCATCCAGTCGTCCGGCCGCCCGCCTTCCAGCCCGACCCATTGCAGGAATATCTCGCGGCACCCCAGCCGCCGGTAGGCCGACAGGCGCACGCGCCAATCGTCGGCGCTCAGGTCCAGGTGGCTACGCCACAGCTGCAGGAACGTGGCGTTCAACGACAACGGCGGGGCGCAAGCGGCCAACGGCGCCAACGCGCCAAGCGCCAGCGCCTGCAGGAGGCGCCGGCGGGAGGGGGATGCAAGCAGACGGCGTGTCAGGCGAAAATCCCGTGCCGCCTTCAGCCGCGGTTGCCGAACAGGCCGGACAGCGACGCCAGCAGATCGGTCGGGTTGAATTGCTGCCCCGGTTGCACCGCGCCTTCCGGCGTGGCCTTGTCCACCAGCTGCGGCAGCAGCGAAGACAGCGAACCCAGCACGGAGTCGGTGTCCTGGCCGGTCTTGGCGGCCAGCTCATTGACGACGCCGGGGTCCAGCACGGAACCGAGCTGGTCGGCGCTGACGGGCAGGTTCTGCCCCGTGCCCACCCATGATGCGACGATCTCGCTCAAGCCGCCCTGCTGGAAGCTCGCGATCAGGCCGCTCAGGCCGCCCGGATATTTGTTCAATTGCTCGATCAGCGCGGGCAGCAGCGACGCCGAGCCCCCTTGCTGACCGCCGCCGGCCATCGAGGCCAAGGTATCCAACAGACTCATCGCAATGCTCCTGAAAAGTCGGAAAACCAGTATAGGGCCGCTGCGGGCGCAACGCATGTCAGCCCCGTTACCTGGGGCCGGATCTTTGCAAAACTTGTAAATCGCGGCAGGTCAGCCCGACGTCTTGGCTGCCGCCGACGCCTTCAACGCCTTCAGCGCCTTCTGCCCCGCGCGGCCGTCAGCCGGCAGGCCCAATTCCCGCTGCGCCGCCTGCAAGGCCTGGCGCGTGCGGGCGCCGATCATGCCATCGGGTTCGCCCACGTCATAGCCTTTGGCAATCAACAGGCGTTGCAGCTCGCGCCGCTCCGCCCGCGACAGACCCGGGTCATCGGTCGGCCAGGCTTGCACCAGCGGACCGCCGCCGCGCAGCCGGTCGGACAAATGGGCAATGGCCAGCGCGTAGCTTTCCGCCGCGTTGTAGGAATACAGCGCGTCGAAATTGCGCGTCACCAGGAAGGCCGGGCCATTGCGCCCCGCCGGAAGCAGCAGGCCGGCCGGCACGTCGCCGGCCGGCAGAGCCTGCCCGTCCACCCGACTCACGCCTTGCCGGGCCCAGGACGACATCGGGCGCTTGTTCTTGCGCCCCGCCCCCGCCGTGTCGATGCCGGCGGGAAGCTTGACCTCGTAGCCCCACGCCAGCGCGGGATTCCAGCCCGCGCGCTTGAGGAAATTGGCGGTGGACGCCAGCGCGTCAGGCACGCTGTCGACCAGGTCGCGGCGGCCGTCGCCATCGAAATCCACGGCCAGCCGCAGATACGTGGACGGCATGAACTGGGTCTGGCCGAACGCGCCGGCCCACGAACCCACCAGCCGGTCGGGGGCGATGTGCTCGTCCTGGATGATCTTCAGGGTGGCGAAGAATTCGCCGCGGAAATAAGCCTGCCGGCGGCCGAAGCAGGACAGCGTGGACAACGACGTCAGCAACGGCCGGCCGCCCAGCGTGCGGCCGAAATTGCTTTCCACGCCCCACACGGCTGCGATGGTCGCCGGGTCCACGCCATAGCGCGACGCGGCGCGGTCCAGCTCGGACTGCCAGCGGGCCATGCCGGCCTGCCCGTCCGCCACGCGCTCGTCGTCGACCAGTCCTGCCATGTAGTCCCAGATCGGCGTCTTGAATTCCGGTTGCGCGTCCAGCAGGTCGATCACGGCCATGTCGGGCGCGAGTCCGGCCGTATGCGTGTCGAAAGTGGTGCCCGACACGCCCGCCTTGAGCGCTGGGCCGCGCAATTGCGACAGGCAGGCGGCAAAGGGTTCCGCGGCCTGCGCCGTCGGCGCGGTGCCTGCCAGCAGGGTCAGGGCGGCGCCGGAGAGCGCGGTGGCCAATAGGGTCTTCATGCTTGGGGTTCCTTGGGGTAAGCGGCGCGAGTCACGCAAGAGGGGACCGGTCCCGTCAGCCCGCCATCAGCGCGGCAAGTTCGTCGTCATCGAAGCCTGCGGCGCGGCGCGCCTCCAGGTTGAAGGGGCCGCGCAAGCGAGGCGCATCGTATCGCTGCGCCAATTCGGCATAGCAGGCCACCGGTTCCTGGCCCGCTTGCGCGCACAGCAGCTTGAACCAGTGGTTGCCGATGGCGACGTGGCCGATCTCGTCGCGCAAGATGATGTCGACGATGGCCGCGCTTTCCGCGTCCCCCGCCCCGGCCAGCTTGTTGCGGATCATGGGCGAGGCGTCCAGGCCGCGCGCCTCCAGCGTGCGCGGCACCAGCGCCAGCCGCGCCAGCAGGTCGCTACGCGTCCGCTCGGCCATGTCCCACAGGCCGTTGTGCGCGGGAAAATCGCCGTACGCGACGCCCAGCGCGGCCAGCCGCTGTCGCAGCAGGTCGAAGTGGTAGGCCTCTTCCCGGGCGACGCGCAGCCAATCCCGGTAGAAGGCTTCGGGCATGCCGGCAAAGCGCCAGAGAATGTCCAGCGCCAGGTTGACCGCATTGAATTCGATGTGGGCAAGGGCGTGCAGGAGCGCCGCGCGTCCTTCCTGGGTGGCCATGGAACGGTGCTTGACCTGCGCGGGCGCCACCAGTTCCGGGCGCGGCGGACGCCCGGGTAAACCGGCAGGCGCCGCGAACTCCCGCGCGCGGTCGAGCGTCGCGCTATCGGCGATGGCGCGCACCGCCGCCATTTTCTCGGGCCACGCCGCGGCGGCCAGGGCCGCCAGCGCCTGCCCGCGCAGGCAGCCCGTACCTGCTTTCACCTGTGCGGAAAGGATCGTGTTGCTGTCCATGATGATTGCAAACCCCAAGCGCCGAAGCGCCGCGTCAAACCCTGAAAAAACCCACGGTTTCAATACCGTGCGTTGGCGATGACTTTATCATTCACGGATGGATTCCCTGCGCCTGACCATTGAGACCGACCTGTCCCGCATCGACGCCCAGCAATGGGACGCGCTGGCCGGCGACCAGCCCTTTCTGCGACACGCCTTCCTGCGCGCGCTGCACGAGACCGGCTGCGCGTCCCCCGGCACCGGTTGGGCCCCCCATTACCTGGCGTTCTGGCGCGGCGACGCGCTGGCGGCAGCGACGCCGCTCTACCTGAAATCGCATTCGCGCGGCGAATACGTGTTCGACTACGCCTGGGCCGACGCCTTCCAGCGCCATGGCATGCGCTACTACCCCAAGCTGCTGTCGGCCATTCCCTACACCCCGGTGACAGGGCCGCGCCTGCTGGCGGCCAACGACGAAGATCGGGCCACGCTGGTGCGCGGCCTGGTCGCCTTCGCCGAAGAGATCAAGGTATCGTCGCTGCATCTGCTGTTCCCGTCCGATGCCGACATGCGGGTGCTGCGCGACGCGGGCTTCATGATCCGCGAAAGCGTGCAGTTCCATTGGACCAATTCCGGCTATGCGGACTTCGACGCGTTCCTGGCGCTGATGAGCCACGACAAGCGCAAGAAGATCCGGCAAGACCGGAAAAAGGTCGCGGCAGCCGGCCTGTCGTACCGCTGGCTGCGCGGCGGCGAGATCGGCGACGCCGAGCTGGGGTTTTTCTATGACTGCTATTGCCGCACCTATTTCCAGCACGGCAACCCGCCCTATCTGAATCGCGATTTCTTCGTGCGCGCGCACCGCGAGCAACCCGAGGCCTTCGTGCTGATCCTGGCCGAACGCCACGGCGAACCGGTAGCCGCGGCGTTGAACCTGGCGGGCGGCGACGCGCTCTATGGCCGCTATTGGGGCGCGACGGAATACGTGCCGGGACTGCATTTCGAGACCTGCTACATGCAGTCCATCGCGTACTGCATCGCGCATGGCATCGCCCGCTTCGAAGGCGGCGCGCAGGGCGAACACAAGATGGCGCGCGGGCTGCTGCCCACGCCGACATGGTCGGCGCATTGGGTCGCCCACCCCGGATTCGCCGAGGCGATCCAGAACTTCCTGGATGAAGAGACCTCGGCCGTGACGGACTACCTGGGCGAACTGGAAGGCCACACGCCGTTCAAGCGCAGTAACTAGCCTGGCGGCTTACAGGAAGCGGTCGAGCAGCTTGCGGCTGTGCTTGTCCAGCGACAGGATGTCCCGCACCAGATAGAAAATGCCGTGGCTGTCGGCGATCAGCAGCGTCTGCGGGCTGAGCCGCCGGATGTCTTCTTCGCCGCGCAGCACGAAGGACGTGGGGCCGCGATCCGTCTCCACCTTCCAGGTGCTGGGCGTGGCGTAGGTCGACACGCTGGCCAGCTTGCGGATCTCGGGCATGAACTCGCGGCCCGCCAGTTCTTCTTCGATCAGCGCACGGGGCCCGTCGGGCACGTCGGACAGGTGTTCGATCCACACCAGTTCGTGGCCGTCGCTGGTCACCAGCGACAGGCCTCGGCCTGCTTCGCTGATCGGAAACGCGCGCACAGGGATGACCCCTTCGTGCGTTTCGCCGTCGGCGGATTGGTATTCAAGGCGCCCGAAGGCGTTGCGGCGCAGCTGAAAAGACGGCAACGTCATGACGATAATCCCGGTTCCGCGTCAGGCCACGGCGGCCATGTCTTCGCTGCCCGACGCCTGCGCGTCGGCTTCCGCCTGGCGCGCCTGCGCCTGGTAGAGGCGATAGTAGGCGCCCTCGCGGGCCATCAACTCTTCGTGCGGCCCCTGCTCGACGATCTGGCCGCGGTCCAGCACGACCAGGCGGTCGGCCTTGCGCAGCGTGCTCAGGCGGTGGGCGATGGCGATCGTGGTGCGGCCGCGCACCAGATTATCCAACGCCTTCTGGATTTCCTTTTCCGTGGTGGTGTCCACCGACGACGTGGCTTCGTCCAGGATCAGGATGCGCGGATCGATCAGCAAGGCGCGTGCGATGGAAATGCGCTGGCGTTCGCCGCCAGACAGCGCCTGCCCGCGTTCGCCCACCAGCGAGTCATAACCGTGGGGCAGGCGCAGGATGAACTCGTGCGCATGCGCCGCCCGGGCCGCCGCCACGATCTCGTCGCGGGTGGCTTCGGGCTTGCCGTAGGCGATGTTCTCGGCAATGGTGCCAAAGAACAGGAACGGCTCCTGCAGCACCAGCCCGATGTTGCGGCGGTAATCCGCCACGCGCACCGAACGGATATCCGCGCCGTCCACCAGCACCGCGCCTTCGGACACGTCGTAGAAACGGCAGATCAGGTTGATCAGCGTGCTCTTGCCGGAACCGCTGTGCCCCACCAGGCCGATCATTTCGCCCGGGGCGATGGTCAGGTCCAACCCGCGGATGACTTGGCGGTTGCCGTAGCGAAAGCCCACGTCGCGCAATTCGATGCGGCCGTTGATATGCGGCAGCTTGGCCGGATTCTGGGGTTCCGGCACGCTGGACACGTGATCCAGAATGTCGAAGATGCGCTTGGCGCCGGCCGCCGCCTTCTGCGTGACCGAGACGATGCGGCTCATCGAATCCAGGCGCATGTAGAAGCGCCCGATATACGCCAGGAACGCGGCCAGCACGCCCACCGTGATCTGCTTTTGCGAGACCTGCCAGATGCCGAAGATCCACACGACCAGCAGGCCCACCTCGGTCAGCAGCGTGACGGTGGGCGAAAACAGCGACCAGGTCGTGTTCACGCGGTCGTTGACTTCCAGGTTGCGGTTGTTGGCTTCGCGGAAACGCGCCACTTCGCGCTTTTCCTGGGCGAACGCCTTCACCACGCGGATGCCCGGGATGGTGTCGGCCAGCACGTTGGTGATCTCGGACCAGATGCGGTCGACCTTTTCAAAACCATGGCGCAGGCGGTCGCGCACCGCGTGGATCATCCAGATGATGAACGGCAGCGGCACCAGCGTAACCAATGCCAGCCACGGGTTGATGGACACCAGGATCACCGCCGTCATGACGATCATCAGGATGTCGTTGGCGAAATCCAGCAGGTGCAGCGACAGGAACACGCAGATGCGGTCGGTTTCGCTGCCGATGCGCGAAATCAGGTCGCCCGTGCGCTTGCCGCCGAAATACTCCAGCGACAGCTGCTGCAAATGCTCATAGGTGGTCGTGCGCAAGTCGGCGCCGATGCGTTCGCTGACCCAAGCCAGGATATAGGTGCGGGCCCACCCCAGCCCCCAGGCCAGGAAAGCGGACGCCAGCAGGCCGCCCAGGTAAAGCCGGACCAGGCTGTAGTCGATGGGCGCGCCGTTCTGGAACGGGATCAGCACATCGTCCATCAGCGGCATGGTCAGGTACGGCGGCACCAGGGTGGCGGCCGTGCCCAGCAGCGTCAGGATGAAGCCGGCCAGCAGCGGACCACGGTACGGGCGGGCGAAGCGCCACAGGCGCAGGAGCGCCCAGGTGGTGGACGGCGCCGCCTGCTCCTGGTGGCAGGCAGGGCATTCTTCCTCGTCCGCGGGAATAACGTTATTACAGTTGGTGCAGGTGCGTTCAGCGCGCGCTTCTTCCTGATGGCCGGACAGGCGGATCGCCTGCTGCCCTTCAAACTGGGCCAAGAGGCGCAAGGCGGCGGGATTGCGGGCCAGCGTGAAACGCCAGACCGCCAGGCGGGCCGTGTCGTCGTGCAGTTCCAGCACGGCGGCGCCGGCGTGGTCGCTCAGGTTCAGCGTTAATTGGGGGCCATAGACCCACGATTCCCAACCGGTATCGTCGGCATTGCGGGCCAAGAGGCGCCGGTCGGTCGCGGCGACCAGCCCGGGATGGAACTTCAGCCGCTGATCCAGGTCTATTTCAACCCAGGCGAGCAGGCTTTCGTCTTCCGCTAATTCAGCGCGGATTTCGTCCCGCCAGCGGGCAGGAAAGGCATCGGCAAGGCCGGAAAGCAGGTGTGGTTTTTTCATTGGAACGCATACCGGGCCAGGACTCTGCCCTACTAGGCGGCAACCGGTTTGCCACCCACGGCGGCAAACGTGTCCCTTCCTTACAACACAACGAGTTCACGCCTTGAAGGCGTCGTATAGTATCAGCCGATTTTTCTAATTAGGAATATCTGGGATCCCCCACTCGTTGGCATTATTCTTAAGGCGCATCCCCATAAATTCGCCAATAAATTCGCGGTCTTGCATAGGGGCGTCCGCGCGTGCCAACCTGCTTCTCAAGTAAATTAAAACATGAAAAAGAAAGACATTGAATTTCTCGATGTCGTGGCTTTGCGCGGCCCGAACATTTGGACGTATCGCCCGGTCCTTGAAGCATGGGTGGATATTGGTGAATTGGAGGACTTTCCGTCCAACACCATTCCCGGGTTCTACGAGCGCCTTTCAGAATGGCTGCCCACCCTGATCGAGCACCGTTGCAGCCCCGGTGTCCGCGGCGGCTTCCTGGCCCGCTTGAAAGAAGGCACCTGGCCTGGCCACATTCTTGAACATGTCACCCTGGAATTGCAGAACCTGGCCGGCTTGCGCGGCGGTTTCGGCAAAGCCCGGGAAACCTCGACCCGCGGCGTGTACAAGGTCGTCGTGCGCGCGTGGCAGGAGCAAGTCACCCGCACCGCCCTGAACGAAGCGCGCGACTTGGTCATGGCCGCCATCGAAGACCGACCGTTCGACGTGCCCGCCACCATCGCCCGGCTGCGCAGCCTGGTCGACAAGCATTGCCTGGGTCCCAGCACGGCCTGCATCGTGGATGCCGCCGACGACCGCGACATCCCCTACATTCGCCTGTTCGAAGGCAACCTCGTGCAGTTCGGCTACGGCTCGGCCCAGCGCCGGATCTGGACGGCCGAGACCGACCGCACCAGCGCCATCGCCGAAGGCATCTCGCGCGACAAGGACCTGACCAAGGAACTGCTGTCGACCTGCGGCGTGCCGGTGCCGGAAGGCCGCCTGGTGCGCAGCGAAGACGACGCTTGGGAAGCGGCCGAAGACATCGGCCTGCCCGTCGTGGTCAAGCCCTATGACGGCAACCATGGCCGGGGCGTGTTCACCAACCTGACGACCCGCGACGAAGTCGTTTCCGCCTACCGCGTGGCGGTCGACGAAGGCAGCGGCGTGATCGTCGAGCGCTTCGTGCTGGGCAACGAACACCGCCTGCTGGTGGTCGGCAACCGCATGGTGGCGGCTGCCGCCGGCGAATTGGCCTGGGTGACGGGCGACGGCAAGTCGACCATCACCGAACTGATCGACAGCCAGATCAACACCGACCCTCGCCGCGGCCGCACGGAGAACCATCCGCTGAATCCGGTGCGCCTGGATTCCGCCGCCCGGCTGGAAATCGCGCGCCAGGGGCTGTCCGAAGACAGCGTGCCGGACGACGGCCAACGCGTGCTGGTGCAACGCAGCGGCAACGTCGCCTTCGACGTGACCGACCGCGTTCACCCCAGCATCGCCGCCACCGTCACGCTGGCCGCCCGCGTGGTGGGCCTGGACATCGCCGGCGTGGACCTGGTGGCCGAAGACATCTCGCGCCCGCTGGACGAACAGCGCGGCGCCATCGTGGAAGTCAACGCGGGCCCGGGCCTGCTGATGCACCTGAAGCCGGCCGACGGCACGCCGCGCCCGGTGGGCCGCGCCATCGTCGACCACCTGTTCCCCGAAGGGGACGCGGGCCGCATCCCCATCGTGGGCGTCACGGGCACCAACGGCAAGACCGTGGTCGCGCGCCTGGTGGCCCGCCTGCTGCACCTGTCCGGCAAGCGCACCGGCCTGGCCTGCAGCGAAGGGCTCTACCTGGACCGCCGCCTGGTGCAAAAGGGCGATCGCGCCGACTTCGCGTCGGGCACCCGCCTCTTGATGAACCGCAACGTGGATGCCGCCGTCATCGAAAACGACAGCGGCGTCATCCTGGGCCAGGGCCTGGCCTATGACCGCTGCCAGGTAGGCGTGGTCACCAACATCGACGACGCCGATCACCTGGGCGACTTCGACATCAACGAAACGGAGCGCATGTTCAATGTGTTCCGCACGCAGGTCGACGTGGTCCTGCCCACCGGCGCGGCCGTGCTCAACGCGCGCGATCCGCGCGTGGTGGAAATGGCCGAGCTCTGCGACGGCGCCGTGATCTTCTTCGGCATCGACCCCGCCCTGCCCGCCATCGCCGCGCACCTGCAGCAGGATGGCCGCGCCGTGTTCGTGCGCGACGGCAGCATCATCCTGGCGCAAGGCGCCCGCGAAGAACGCCTGGCCGACGTGGCCGCGATCCCGTTGACGCATGGCGGCCGCGTGGCCTTCCAGGTTGAAAACGTGCTGGCCGCCGTGGGCACCGCCTGGGCGCTGGACATTCCGGTGGAACTGATCCGCGCCGGCATCGAGACCTTCGATATCGACCAGGCCGACGCGCCGTGGCAATTCACGCTGTTCGAACGCAACGGCAGCACGGTGGTGGTGGACGACGTGCACAACGCGTCGGCGCTGCGCCCCCTGATCGCCGCCATCGACCAGTTCCCGTCGTCGACCCGCGCCGCGGTCTATTCCGCCGGCGCCGACCGCCGCGACGCGGACCTGATCGAGCAAGGCCGCCTGCTGGGCGACGCCTTCGACCGCGTCGTGCTCTATGACGACAAGACGGTCAACAGCAAGCGCCCCGAGGGGCAGGCGCGCGCGCTGCTGCGCCAGGGCCTGTCGCAAGGCAGCCGCGTGAAAGACATCCAGGACGAGCCCGACCATGGCAAGGCCATCGAGAGCGTGCTGAACGGCATCGCGGCCGGCGACTTCGCCCTGCTGCAATCCGACGAAGCATTCTCCGGCCCGACCATCGATCTGGTCCGCCGCTGGATTCAACAATACTGACAGGAATACCTGCCATGGAAGTTTCCCGTATCCGAGCCCTGCGCGGCCCCAATCTGTGGAGCAAGAACACCGCGATCGAGGCCATCGTGTCCTGCGCCGACGCCGAGTGCTCCATCGACAATCTGCCCGAGTTCGAAGCCCGGCTGCGCGCACGGTTGCCGCAGATCGGCCTGATGCGCCCGGAAGGCCACCAAGGCGCCGTGTCGATCGCCCACGTCTTGCAGATCGTGGCGCTGACGATGCAGGCGCATGCCGGCTGCCCCGTGACCTTCGGCCGCACCTCGTCCACCATCGAACCCGGCGTGTTCCAGGTGGTGGTGGAGTACAGCGAAGAGGAAGTCGGCAAGCTGGCGATGGAGCTGGCGCAAGCGCTGGTGCGCGCCGCGCTGGACGACACCCCGTTCGAATTTGCCGATGCGCTCAAGCGCCTGCGCGAACTGGACGAAGACGTGCGCCTGGGGCCCAGCACGGGCGCCATCGTGAATGCGGCCGTCGCCCGCAACATCCCCTTTCGCCGCCTGACCCAGGGCAGCATGGTGCAGTTCGGCTGGGGCAGCAAGCAACGCCGCATCCAGGCCGCCGAAACCGACCTGACCAGCGCGATCTCGGAGTCGATCGCGCAGGACAAGGACCTGACCAAGATGCTGCTGGACGCCGCCGGCGTGCCGGTGCCCATGGGCCGTTCCGTGACCACGGCGGAAGAAGCCTGGGAAGCGGCGCAGGAGCTGGGCGGCCCCGTCGTGGTCAAGCCGCGCGACGGCAGCCAGGGGCGCGGCGTGGCGGTGAACATCGAAACGCGCGAGCGCGTCATCCAGGCCTTTGAAGTGGCCGAGGAAGTCAGCTCGGAAGTCATCGTCGAACGCTACATCCCGGGCCACGATTTCCGCCTGCTGGTGGTGGGCGGCGCGCTCGTCGCGGCATCGCGCCGCGATCCGCCCCAAGTCACGGGCGACGGGCAGCAGACCATCCGCCAGCTGGTGGACCAGGTCAATGCGGACCCCCTGCGCGGCGACGGGCACGCCACCTCGCTGACCAAGATCCGCTTTGACGACATCGCGCTCGCCACCCTGAAAAAGCAGGGCTTCGACGCGGATTCGGTGCCGCCCCTGGGCACGCTGATCTTCCTGCGCAACAACGCCAACCTCAGCACCGGCGGCTCGGCCACCGACGTGACCGACGAAGTGCATCCTGAAATGGCGGCGCGCGCCGTGTCGGCGGCCCGCATGATCGGCCTGGACATCTGCGGCGTGGACGTCGTCGCGGAAAGCGTGCATTACCCGCTGGAAGACCAGCACGGCGGCGTGGTGGAAGTCAACGCCGCGCCCGGCCTGCGCATGCACCTGAACCCGTCGTTCGGCAAGGGCCGCGCGGTGGGCGAGGCCATCATCGCCAACATGTATGCCGACGGCGACGACGGCCGCATTCCGGTCGTGGCGGTTGCCGGCACCAACGGCAAGACCACCACGGTGCGCCTGACCGCCCACCTGCTGGGCGCGGCCGGCAACCGCGTCGGCATGACGAATTCCGACGGCGTCTACGTCGACAACCTGCGTATCGATACCGGCGACTGCAGCGGCCCGCGCAGCGCGCGCAGCGTGCTCATGCACCCCGACGTGGACGCCGCGGTGTTCGAGACGGCGCGTGGCGGCATCCTGCGTGAAGGCCTGGCCTTCGACCGCTGCAACGTGGCCATCGTCACCAACATCGGCATGGGCGACCACCTGGGGCTGGGCTACATCAGCACGGTGGAAGACCTGGCCGTGGTCAAGCGCGTCATCGTGCAGCACGTGCATCCCACGGGCACCGCCGTGCTGAACGCCGCCGACCCCATCGTGGCCGAAATGGCCGCGAGCTGCCCGGGCACGATCACGTACTTCGCCGAAGACCGCAACCATCCCGTGTTGGCCACGCACCGCGCGCAAGGCCTGCGCTCGGTGTACCGCGACGGCGATGCGATCGTTGCCGCGCAAGGCGCGGAAGAGGTCCGCTTCCCGCTGGCCGACATTCCGCTCACGCGCAACGGCACGATCACGTTCCAGGTAGAGAACGCCATGGCCTCGATCGCCGCGGCCTGGGCGCTGGACCTGGACTGGGACATCATCCGCCGCGGCCTGGCCACGTTCGTGAACGATGCCCAGACGGCACCCGGCCGCTTCAATGTGTTCGAGCATCGCGGCGCCACGGTGATCGCGGACTACGGCCACAATCCCGACGCGATCCTGGCCCTGGTGCGCGCGGTGGACGCCATGCCCGCCAAGCGGCGTTCGGTCGTCATCAGCGGGGCGGGCGACCGCCGCGATGAAGACATCCGCATGCAGACCGAGATCCTCGGCGCCGCGTTCGACGATGTGCTGCTGTATCAGGACCAATGCCAACGCGGGCGCGCCGACGGCGAAGTGCTGGCGCTGTTGCAGGAAGGCCTGGTCGGCGCGCCGCGCACGACGCACATCGAAGAGATCCACGGCGAGTTCCTGGCCATCGACACGGCGCTCGCGCGCCTGGCGCCCGGCGACCTGTGCCTGATCCTGGTCGACCAGGTGGAAGAGGCGCTGGACCACATCGCCCGCCGCATCGCCGAGGGCTGAGCCAACCGCTGTCCGCCGCTGCCGCGGCAATGCAAAACGGGGCGCTCTGGCGCCCCGTTTTTTTTACCGCCATGCCCTGCCCCGCATCAGCCGCGGGAGGCCTCCACAGGCGCCGACGCCTGATACCGGTCCGTCACGTGGGTGCACCCCACGGCCGCCATGGCGGCCAGCGTCAACAAGATAGCGCTGCAAAGTCGTTGCGTCATACCTGCCCCTCTCCCTTCCCTGTTGGTGAACCGCAAGGCGGGTTCCGTCACGACTATACCGGGGCGCATGCGCGACAGCCAGCACGGCCACGCGCCGAAACCCCAGCAACTCCCGTTACCAGCCCCGATCAAAAGGGGACAAAACATTGCGGAAATGTAACTCCTGCGCAGGGTGAACCTGCCGGCCCGCCCCGTCTGAAAACGTCGCGGATATCGCGCTTTGCGCCGTTACATTTACCCACAGCAAGGTTTGACAGGGCTGCCGCCGGGCTCGTACGGTAGGGGCTAGCTGATCAGTGTCCAACTCAACCGCGATTGCAGGACTTATAGGCCATAAGCCTTGTGTCGCAAGCAGACAGAGAGAGGTCACCATGAATAACGACATCATCGCCGGCAAGTGGAAGCAACTGACCGGCAAGGCCAAAGCGGCCTGGGGTGAACTCACCGACGACGAGTTGACCCGTACCGAAGGCAACGCCGAACGCCTGGCTGGCTTGATCCAGGAGCGCTACGGCAAGACGAAGGATGAAGCCCAGAAGGAAGTCCGGGATTTCTTCGACCGCAATCCCTGAATTCCCAACCCGCCTTGATCGGTCGAAACCACTGGAGAAGCTGACATGTTGCACTACGCCGTTGTTTTCTTCGTCATCGCGATCATCGCGGCGGTTCTCGGCTTCGGCGGCATTGCCGCCGGGGCTGCGGGTATCGCCAAGGTCCTGTTCTTCGTCTTCCTGGTGCTGGCGCTCTTGTCCATCCTGAGCGGCGCCCTTCGGAAAAAATAGGACACGTTGATAAAACGCGTACCCCCAAGAGTTTTGCAAGTCCGCGTCGTCCAGGACGACGCGCCGAACACTAGATATTAAAGGAGCACAACTATGGAACTTCGTAAGCTGATCGCCGCTGCTGCACTGGGAACTGGCGCCGTCTTCACTTCCATGGCTTTTGCGGCCGATGACGGCAAGCCCAAGCAATCCGTGGGTGAATACGCATCGGATGCGACCGTGACCACCAAGGTCAAGGCCGCCATCGTCGCCGACAAGCAACTGAGCGCCCTGGATATCGCCGTGGAAACCAACAACGGCGTGGCCACGCTGACGGGTTCGGTGGGCACTGCCGCCGAAGCCGATCACGCTGCCACCGTGGCCCGCGGCGTGGAAGGCGTCAAGCAGGTCATGAACAACATCAAGGTCGACCCGGCCAAGAACAAGAAGTAACGCCGATACCGTTTCCGACTGAGGCCTAGAGAGCCCGCGGCGCCTGTGACTCACAGGCGCCGCTTTCGTTTGGGCGCGCGGTTTTCCGGGCGTGCCGCATCGGAGAATCGGATCGGTTGCCGCCGCACCGGCGCGCCGATGCGGCACGCCCCGCAATACCTTAGAGGCTGATCGAGCCCCTGCCGATCTCCAGCGCGCGGCCGCCCACCTGGATGCGGCCGTCGGCCTGCACGTCCAAAAACAGACGGCATGGCCGGCCCATCTGATCTCCCTGCTGGACCAGGATGCTGGCAGGCAACGCATGCTTGTTGTGGATCAGCCAGCCGCCCAGGTTCGCGCATGCCGACCCGGTGCCCGCATCCTCGTCGACGCCGCCGCCCGCCTTGGCGAAGAAGTAGCGGGCCACCACCACCTGGCGCGCGTCCTGCACATTGCCTTCGTCGAAGGCGAACACGTACAGCGTTTTGCGGCCCAGGCTGCTGGTCTGCCAGCGGTGGAGCTGGGAGGCATCCGGCGCCGCGCGGCGCACGGCCTCGACGCTGGCCAACGGCACCAGCAATTGGTCCGCGCCGGTATCCACCCAGATCGGGTCGCCCAGCAGGTCATCGGCATCCAGCCCGACCAGGCCCGCGATCTCGGCGCGGTCCAGCTCCGGGGGCGCCGTGCGCACGCCATCGGGGCACGGCGCAGTGAAGGTCCAGGCATCGCCGCTGGCCACGACCGGCACCACGCCCGCCTTGAACTCGAGCGTCAACGCGTCGCCGGTCTGGCGCAGGTCGCGCACCACTTGCGAGGTGCCGATGGTGGGATGGCCGGCGAACTTCATTTCGTAGCCGGGCGTGAAGATGCGCACGCGCGCATCCGCGCAGTCGGACGGCAGGATGAAGGTGGTTTCGGAAAGATTGAATTGCGCCGCCAGGTTCAGCATGGTGGCGTCGTCCATGCCGCGCGCGTCTTCGAACACGCAAAGCTGGTTGCCGCTGAAGGTGGTGGAGGCAAAAACGTTGAGCAGGCGAAACGCGTAGGAAGTCATCGAAAGCGTATAGAGGAAGACCGCCGGCCAGTCCGGCTAAGCCTCCCAATGTATCGCAGCGCCCGGTTTCAGACCATCAAGCAGTGCTTACCAGATTGCAAAGAAAAGCACCCAGGCCATACAGAACGGCGCCAGGCCCGCCACCAGCACGAGCCAGGCGGCGGCTTTGCGCCATCCGCTGACCTGACGCGGCGCCAGCAGGCGCGCGAAGAGACGCAAGGTCCACAGCACGGCAAGGGTCAGCAACGTGAAACGCACGGGACCGGCCCAGGCAGCTTGCACGCCTTCATGCTTGAGCAGGTTGACCGTCGTGGCGGACAAGCCCAGGAACACGCCGATGCCGGCCGACGGAATCAGCGCCTGCGCCAGCTTGTGCACGCCGGGGCGGATCCACCGCACGGCGGGCGCATCCGCCTGGGGCGCGGCGGGCGCCAGCCGGTCGGCGATCCACAGCGACAGGAAGCTTGCGCCCCCGACGATGACCGTCGCGCCGACGACGAACAGCAGGATGCCCGCGCCGTCCAGCCACGAGAAGCTGTCGTTCACGTCCGGATAGTGGGTCAGGATGAACCAGGGCGCGTTGTCCATCAGCGGCCACATGATGTCGTGTTCGACCAGCCAGGTCGCGGCCCATTGCTTGGCCGTCACATACCAGGGGCTGGCGCTCCAGAGGAAGGCGCCGATCGCGATGCCCATCAGTCCGAAGCACAGCAGCGCGGTTTGCCACGCGTCGCCGTCGGCGACGTGCACGATTTCCTCTTCCGGCGAACGCGGCGTCAATTCAATCGCGCCGCGATAGCCGCTGCAGCGGCCGCACATGTGGCAATCGCCGGCGCCCTTCATATGGCGAAGGGGCACCAGCGGCGCACAGTTGATGGGTTCGATCCGGATGACCGGATGGCGCCATTTCTCTTCATCGACCTTGAAGTGCCACGGCGCCAGCTTGGCCAGCAGGTTGAACACGCCGTTGACCGGGCACAGGTACTTGCACCACACGCGCTTGCTGCGCCCATAGCGCCAGCCGACGATCATGGCCGCCACGGTGGAACCGCCCAGCACGGCCAGCACCGCCAGCGGATACTGGTACACGCTGACCAACTGGCCGTAGACCGTCGTCAGCGCAAAGGCCACGAAAGGCCAGCCGCCCCAGCGCATCCATTTCGGGATGGCGCGGCCCTGCCCCCGTTCGCTGGCCCACTCGGTCAGCATCCCTTCGGGGCAGAACCAGCCACACCAGGCGCGCCCCAGGATCGGCATGGAAATCAGCACGAACGGCCACCAGACGCCCCAGAAGGCGAACTGCGCCACGATCGTCAGGTTGTTGAAGACCGATGCCGTGTTGTCCGGCAAAGGAAGCATCACGGGCACGATCAAAAGGAACGCGTACAACGCGACAATGCCCCACTGCAGCTTGCGCAACAGCGGGGCATGGTCACGGAGGAAATCGGCGATCCGGGAAGTCACCCTCCCGAGTACAGCTGCCATGGTCAAACCTTCATTGTTCAGTCCGGCATCACGTCGGAATCAGGATGCGCTCCGGGCGGCCGCCGGCGCACGGGCGGACTTGCTGCCCACCCAGCGCAGCAGCGCCCAGACCACGATCCAGTAAGCCACCCACAACAAGACCGAGATCAGTGCCGGCAGGGCGCGGTAGCCGGCGAAGTCCGCCAGGATCTTGCCAACGCCGGTGCTGTCGCTCAAGAGCCACGAGCTGTCCCAGACGGGGTCGATGATCGTGGGCAGCACGTCCAGCGAAATCAGGTGGTCCAGGCCGCCGACCAGCAGCGAACCGGCCAGCAACAGCAGCAGGATTTCGGTCACGCGGAAGAAACGGCGCCAGGTAATCAATTTGCCGCCCAGCTGCAGCAGCCAGAATGTCAGCAAGGCCACGGCGAAACCCGCGACGCCGGCCAGCGCCAGCATCAGCATGTCGCTGCCGCCTTCACCCGCCGACACCGTGCCGTACAGGAACACCACGGTTTCGCTGCCTTCGCGCGCCACGGCGATGGCCACCAGCACGAACAGGCCCCACCAGTTGTCGCTGGCCACGGAACTGCGCGCTCCGCTTTCCAATTCGCCTTTGAGCGTGCGGCCGTGCTTCTTCATCCACACCACCATCTGCACGACCAGCGCGCACGCCGCCAGCGACATGATGGCCTGGAACCATTCCTGGCCTTCGTCGCTGAGCCAGGACGACACGCCCAGCAGCACCAGCGCCAGCGCCACGGCCAGGGCCAGCCCGGCCCCCACGCCGCCCCACAGGTATTTCAGCCCGCGCTTGCCTTCCGGCGTGGAGCGCAGCCAGGTGTACAAGATGCCCACCACCAGCATGGCTTCGACGCTTTCACGCCAGACGATAAAGAGGACCTGTTCCATGTATTGCTACCGCTTATTCCTTGGGCTTGACGACCAGGGTGCCTTTCACGCTCTGGTGAAAGTCATCAAAGAAGGGATACTCGCCGGGACGGGAAATGGTGATCACCACGAAGGACTTCACCCCCGGGCCCAGCACTTTTTCCTTGCGCAGCGGAATGCTCTCGAATTCCACCGGCTCGTTGCTCTCGTTGATGAGTTCGATCTTGAAACGGCCGGCGGGCACTTCAAGGGTCGCCGGCTCGAACGTGCCGTCCGGCTTGAACCTCAAGGTGAACGTCGGCAATTCATCCGCCTGCGCGGGTGCCATGCCGGCAAAAGCGGCCAGGCCGATCAGCGCGGCGGCAACAACGCGATGCAGGCGGCGCACGATCAGTATCCGCCCTTCTTGCCGGTGCCGGCGTAGACGAATTCGTATTCCAGTTCGAACGGCTCGAACCACGGGCCCACGCCGGTTTCCTTGTCGACGTGGCGGCCGAAGTGGGCCATCTTGTTTTCGGACGGCGGCAGGATCGTGTACTTCAGCTTGTACTTGCCCGGGCCTTCCAGCTTGATGTTGTCGCCGTAGTGCGGGCCGTCGTTGGCGACCATGGGCATGAAGGTGCCCTTCTGCACGTTCTGGCTGCCGACCTTCTGGATCTCGAAATTCACGACCAGATAAGGCACCCACTCGCCTTCCGGGAAGCCCGTCTTGTTGCCGGCGGTGGCGTGGATATCGGCCTCAAGGTGCACGTCGGAATCCTTGGCGGGACGCATCATCCCGGGCGGATCCATTTCGATCGGCTGCAGATAGACCGCGCCAATTTCCATGCCGCCCTTCTCAACCGGCTTGCCGATGGGGTATTCGGCCGCTTGCGCGGCAGACACGCTCAGAGCGACGATGGCCAGCGCCAAGGCTTTCTTGATCATGTGCATAATCCTTGAGACACAAATGAATGGCGGTTCCGATAAGCTAAACAAGAACCGTTTTCATTAATGTAACGAAAAAAACTGACATATCCCTGAACCCGCGAGCCCAAAAAGGGGCGGATTATTGCGTTCAGTCAACGCGCCGGCCTGTCGCGTCGCGCCAGCGAGCGCCCACAAAAAAGCCGGTCAGGCGATGGCCCTGCCGGCTTCTGGATCAACGGGAGGGCGTGCCCGCCCCGCTTTGCTGCGATTACTTGCGACCCGACCCCGGCGGCGTGCTGCCGGGCGTGAACGGGAACGTCGAGAACATCGCGCGCGTCTGGTCCTGCATCTGGTCCTGCATCTGCACGAACAGGTTCTTGCTCTGGTCGATGTAGTTGTTCATCATGTTTTGCAGCATGGGCGTCTGCACGTTCATGAACTGGGTCCAGGCTTCAGGTCCGAACTGGCTGCCGTACAGCCCCTTGGACTGCTCAGCCATGCGTGTCTGGATTTCCATGAAGGCCTGGATGTTCTTCTCGAGGTAAGAACCCATGATGCCCTGCATGGCGTGGCCGTAGAAACGGATGATCTGCGACAGCATGTTCGACGAGAACATGGGCATGCCGCCGCTTTCCTCTTCCAGGATGATCTGCAAAAGGATGCTGCGCGTCAGGTCTTCGCCGCTCTTGGCGTCGACCACCTGGAATTCTTCGTTGGCCAGGACCAGTTGCTTGACATCTGCCAGAGTGATGTAGGTGCTGGTCCGGGTGTCGTATAGGCGACGGTTGGGGTATTTTTTAATCAGGCGCAGGCTGGCGCCGGTTTGTGCTTGCGTCATGTGTGTCCCCGGATCGGGCGATCTCTAAGACTTCGGATAAGGTGGAGTGTAATGCCGGAAGGCCCTCTCCCCGAGGCCTTCCAGCGCCTGGGGCCGCCCGATGGCGGCCCGCTGACCAACATTAGCCCATGTGCAGGCCGCCGTTGAGCGAGAAATCCGCGCCAGTCGAAAAGCCGGACTCATCCGAAGCCAGCCACGAGGTCATGGAGGCGATTTCCTCAGGCGTGCCCAGACGGCGCACCGGAATCGTGGCAACGATCTTCTCCAGCACTTCGGGGCGGATGGCGCGAACCATGTCCGTACCGATGTAGCCCGGCGAAATCGTGTTGACCGTGACGCCCTTGCTGGCGACTTCCTGGGCCAGCGCCATGGTGAAGCCGTGGATGCCCGCCTTCGCCGTGGAATAGTTCGTCTGGCCGAATTGGCCCTTCTGCCCGTTCACCGAGCTGATGTTGATGATGCGGCCCCACTGACGCTCGACCATGCCCTCGATGACCTGCTTGGTCACGTTGAACAGGCTGTTCAGGTTGGTGTCGATGACCGCGCGCCAATCGTCCGCGCTCATTTTGCGGAACAGGCCATCACGCGTGATGCCCGCGTTGTTGACCAGCACATCGACCGGGCCCAGGTCGGCGGTGACCCGTTCAAAGGCCGCTACCGTGGAATCCCAGTCCGACACGTTGCCGACCGATGCATAGAACGTGTAGCCCTGCGCTGCCTGCTCATCCAGCCATTGCTGGTAGTTGCGGCTTGGGCCGCAACCTGCCACCACGCGAAAGCCATCCTTGGCCAAGCGCTGGCAAATAGAGGTGCCGATACCGCCCATCCCGCCTGTTACGTAAGCCAGTTTTCCGCTCATTGGACTTCCTCCTGTGTGCGACGGACGCCTCGTTGATTAACTTCTTATTGGCCTGGGCCAACCGCGCATGGCGGCGTCAGGCAGCCCGGACCTTCACATACCTGCCAGGCGCCGGCTCGATCGGCCGGTACTTGGCATTGCCTAATTTCGTGCGCGCCTTGACCTGTTTGCCCGAATGCCGCGACAGCCATTGGGTCCAGTCGGGCCACCAACTGCCCGCGACTTCAGTGGCCTGCGCGAACCAGGCCTTGGGATCGCCGGGCATGTCGTGGCCCTTGTTGCCCAGCTTGTCCGCCACCCAATAGTTGCGGCGCTTCTTGGCCGGCGGATTCACGACGCCGGCGATGTGGCCCGAGGCCCCCAGCACGAAGCGTTGCGGTCCGCGCAGCAGTTGCGTGGAGGCATAGGCCGACACCCAAGGCACGATATGGTCTTCGCGGGATCCGAATATATACGCCGGCATCGTCAGGCGCGTCAGGTCCAGCGGCATGCCGGCGGCTTGCGCGCGGCCCGGCACTTTCAGATTGTTCTCAAGGTAGGTATTGCGGAAGTACCACGAGAAGAACGGCCCCGGCAGATTGGTGCTGTCGCCATTCCAGAACAGCAGGTCGAACGGGGGCGGCTTCTGGCCCTTCAGGTAGTTGCCCACCACATAGTTCCAGACCAGCTCATTGGGCCGCAGGAACGAGAACGTGGTGGCCAGGTCGCGGCCGGGCATCAGCCCGCCGTTGCCCAGTTGATGGTCGCGCAGCAGCGCATGCGCCTCGTCGACGAAGACGTTCAGGATGCCGGTGTCGTGGAAGTCCAGCAGCGAGGTCAACAGCGTCAGGGACGCCACGGGCTGTTCGCCGCGGGCCTCGGCCAGCGCCAGCGCTGACGCCAGCATCGTGCCGCCCACGCAGAACCCCAGGGCATTGACCTTGGGCTGCTTGGTGATGTCGCTGGCCACGCGCAGCGCCTGCAGGACGGCGTCATCCAGATAGTCGGACCAGGTGGCGCGGTCCACCCCGTCGGTATCGCTGGCCACCGGATTGCGCCAGGAGACCAGGAACACGGTGTAGCCCTGTTCCACCGCATGGCGCACGAAGGAATTCTCGGGCTGCAGGTCCAGGATGTAGAACTTGTTGATGTTCGGCGGCACGATCACCAGCGGCAGCTCGTGCACGGTGGCGGTCGACGGCGCGTACTGGATCAGCTGGAACAAGGTGTTCTCGAACACCACTTCGCCAGGCGTCACCGCCACGTTGCGGCCGATCTCGAACTGCGATTCGTCTGTCTGGGTGATGCGGCCTTTCTTGACGTCGCCCAACAGGTTGGCCAGCCCTTCGTTCAAGGCGCGGCCCGCGCTTTCCACGATGGATTGCTGGGCATCCGGATTCAGCGCCAGGAAGTTCGACGGCGACAGCGCGTCGACCCATTGCATGATGGAAAAACGCAGGCGCTCTCGCATCGGTTCGCTGACCTGGGCCGCATCGACCATGCGTTGCATGGCGCGGGCCGACAGCAGATACGTATGCGCCAGCAGCAGATGCGAACCGTTGGAGGCCCAGGCATCGCCGGCGAAGCGGCGGTCGGCCAGAGGCGCAAGCGCACCGCGGCGGGCGTCGTCACACAGGCGCTGCCACTCGCGAGAGAACTCGGCCTGAATATCGGCCAGGATTTCCGGTGCCACGCTCACCGGTATGGGCCCTGCGGCGGAGAGATTGGCGTTCACTTCGACACCTTGTTATCGAGACTGCTCGATTGATGTTGCATTCCGGGTCCAGGACTGTCAATGCGGGTATACAAGGAGACCGCCAGGGTAGATCTCAAGCCCGGCGGCCGGCCTTGCGCAAGATCAAACCGGGTCGAGCCAGGCCAACAGCGCCATGCGTCCGGTTTCGCCGTCGCGCCGGTACGAAAAGAACCGTTCCGATTCGGACACCGTGCACATCCCTGACAAGGACACCTCTTGTACCCCGGCGCGGCGCAGGCGGAAATCCGCCAATCCGGCGAGGTCCGCCAACCACTTTCCCGATAGACCGGCGCGCGGCGTGAAGTAGCGCGCGGTGGCGGGATCGTCTTGCGTGAAGGCGTCAAGCACGTCCTGCCCCACCTCGAACACCTGCGGGCCGATGCCGGGGCCGACCCAGGCGCGCCAGCCGGTGGCCGCGGGGGCCTTGGCGCGCATGGCCGCCAGCGTATGTTCCAGCACGCCGCCCGACAGCCCGCGCCAGCCGGCATGCGCCGCGCCCAGCACCTGGCCGCCGGCATCCGCGATGACGACCGGCAGGCAGTCCGCCACCATGACGGCCAGCACGCGGCCCGGTCGCGACGTGACGCTGGCGTCCACCGCGGGTTCGTCCGGCACGTCCTGCGCATCGGCATCCACGACGTCGCTGCCGTGCACCTGGCGCAACCACAACGGATCGGCAGGCACGGCGTCGCGCACGCGGCGCCGGTTCTCGGCCACCGTGTCCGGATCGTCGCCCGCGCGGCGCCCCAGGTTCAGGGTGTCATGCGGCGCCACGCCCGCGCCGCCGGCGCGGGTCGTGCAGAAATAGTTCACGCCGGCCCATTCCGGGCCGGTCACGACAGGCAGGCTGGCGATCACGCGTTCCATGCAATGCTTTCCTGGACCAGGGTCATGTCCTCGGGCACGGCGGCGGCGAACTGGACCTCGCCACGGCCGCCCGGGTCGTCAAAATGCAGGGCGCGGGCATGCAGCATCTGGCGCTGCGCCCCCGCGATGTTCTTGCCGCCATAGATCGTGTCGGCCAGCAGCGGATGGCCCAGGCTGGCCATGTGGACGCGGATCTGGTGGGTGCGGCCCGTTTCCAGGCGGCACACCACTTCGGTGACGCGGCCGCCAGGATCCACCTGGCCGCGGCGCGCGGGCGCGTAATTGGTAATGGCGGGCTTGGGCGCCACCGGACGCTCGACGCTCATGCGGATCGGCACGCGGGAATCGCGTCCGATCGCGCGTTCGACCCGGCCGCCGTTGGCGATCCAGCCATGGGCCAGCGCCACATATTCGCGTCCCATGCTGCGCGCCTGCAACTGGCGCACCAGATGCGTCTGGGCGCGCTCGTTGCGGGCCACCACCATCAGTCCCGAGGTGTCCTTGTCCAGCCTGTGAACGATGCCGGCACGCGCCACGGACGCCAGTTCCGGATAGCGATACAGCAAGCCATTGAGCAGCGTGCCGCTCCAGTTGCCTGCGCCAGGATGGGTGACCAGCCCGGCGGGCTTGTTCACGACGATCCACTCGGGGCTTTCGTCCACGACGAGGAATTCGACGGGCTCGGGCGTGAAGGCGCGCGCATCGGGCGCTGGCTGGGCCCACACCTGCAGCTCGTCGCCGGGGCCGACCGTCTGGCGGACTTTGCCGGGCGCGCCGTTGACGTGCACATTGCCGGCTTCGATCCAGCCTTGCAGGCGGCTGCGGGAATGGTCGGGCAACAAGCCGGCCAGCACCTTGTCCAGCCGGTCGGCCTTGGTGCTGGAAGGCACCGTTACAAGTTGCGGTTCACCCCGGTTTTCACTGGGGTTTTCGTCGGCGTTTTCGTCGCCGGTTTCGTCGGAAAGGCCCAGAAGTTCATCGTCGGAAACGAGATCTGTGCCGGCGGCTGTATCAGACATGGAGACAAATCATATAATCAGCCTGCCATGCTAACACCAAGGATACGATTCTCGTGATTCACCACTCCGCAGCTCCCTCGAACCCCGCATCCCGAAGCGGGCCGGTTTTGCGCGTGGTTATCGCGCTATTTGCCGTCATTGTCATCGCCGGGTGCGGCTCGACAAACAGCAAGTACGACAAGACCACCAACTGGAGCGCCGAACAGCTCTACGCCGACGCCAAGGCCGAAATGTCCTCCGGAGGCTGGAAGGAAGCACGCGAACGTCTGACCGCCATCGAAAGCCGCTACCCCTTCGGCGTCTACGCCCAGCAAGCCCTGCTTGAACTGGCCTACGTCAACTGGAAGGACGGCGAGAACGAACAGGCCCTGGCCGCGATCGACCGCTTCCAGCAGCTGTATCCCAACCACCCCGGCACCGACTACGCCCTGTACCTGAAGGGCCTGATCAACTTCACGCCGGCCAGCGCCTTCATGAGCAACATCACCGGCCAGGATCCGGCTGAACGCGATCCCAAGGGCCTGCGGGCGTCCTATGACGCGTTCAACGAGCTCATCAAGCGCTACCCGGACAGCAAGTACACGGTGGATGCCGAGAAGCGCGTCGCGTGGCTGGTCAACACCATCGCCATGAACGAAGTCCACGTCGCCCGCTACTACTACGAGCGCGGCGCCTACGTGGCCGCCGCCAACCGCGCGCAGACCGTCATCACCGACTTTGAAGGCGCCCCCGCCACCGAAGAGGCGCTCTACCTGATGGTCGAGTCCTACGACAAGCTGGGCATGACGGAACTGAAGAACGACGCGCAACGCGTCTACGACAAGAACTTCCCCAACAGCGACTTCAAGACCAAGGGCCTGAAGGCCGATCGCAGCTGGTGGAACCCGTTTGACTGATCGGTCTGCGGATTCTCTCCGCATGGGAAAAGCGAAGCCCCTCGAAAGAGGGGCTTTCTTTTTGGCTGCCGCAAGGCGCAGCACCGGCGGGCGCGCCTGGCGCTACGCGTCCCCGCCCTCGCCTTCCTGCTTGCGGCGGTAGAACGCCAGCACCTCTTCCAGCTCGCGCGTCCGCGCGAAAGGCGGCAGGCCGCGCCACAGGCGCTTGCCGTAAGGCTTTTCAACCAGGCGCGCGTCGCCCACCATCAGCACGCCCCAGTCGGACTCCGTACGGATCAGGCGGCCCGCGCCCTGCTTGAGCGATATCGCGGCTTCGGGCAACTGGTATTCCGAAAAGGGATTGCCGCCCTGGGCCCGGCAGGCGCGCAGGCGCGCTTCGATGACGGGGTCGTCGGGCGGCGCGAACGGCAGCTTGTCGATGGCGACCAAAGTGAGCACGTCGCCCGGCAGGTCGATGCCTTCCCAGAAGCTCGCGCTGCCCACCAGCACCGGATGCTTGAGCTTGCAGAAGCGGTCCAGCAAATCACGGCGCGTGCCCTCGCCCTGTTTCAGCAACGGCCATTCGTGTCCGGCGTCGTCAAAGGCGTCGGCCAGCAAGGTCGCGACCTTGTCGACCGCGCGCAGTGTCGTGCACAGCACCAGCGTGCCGCCGGGGCTGGCTTCGAGCAGGGGCATCAGCGTTTCGACGAAACGGTCCAGGAACTGCGGGGACTGCGGTTCGGGCATGCCGCGCGGCACGAAGAGCAGCGCCTGTTCGGGATAGTTGAACGGCGATTCCCACTTGCCCGTGCGGGCGCTCGACAGCCCCAGCTGGCTGGTGAAGTGGGTGAACTCGCCGTTCACCGACAGCGTGGCCGAGGTCATGATCCAGGCCTGGCCCGGCTTGCGGTACTTGGAGAACGCCTGCGCCACCGACAGCGGCGCCGAATGCAGGCGCACGTGATGCTGGCCATGCTCGACCCAGCGCACGGCAGGGCCCGTCCATTGCTCGGCGGCCGCGGCCACGCCTTCCAGGATGGCGGCGGGGGTGGACGGGCCGTCGCCCAGGTCGGCCGCTGCGGGTTCGGGCGACTGGTCGTCGCGGCCCCAGCCTTCGTCAGCAAAGCCGGCATCGGCGCGGCCCGGCGTGGCCCAACGCTTGAGGCGCACGGAGATTTCGGCGCCGCTGCGTGCGGCAGCCATCAGGTCGGGGTGTTTTTCAGCCACCACGCCCAAGGCCTTGGTGGCCGTGTCCACGGCCTCGCGCAAGGCGGCCAGCGCCTCGTCGAATTCCTCGGGGTTGGGGATCGCGTCGAAGGTCGCCTTGCGGCCCGGCATCCGGTCCAGCGGCGCACAGGTCAGCCGCAGTTCGCGCGCCGCGGTTTCAAGATGGCGGCTGACGTCGCTCCATTTGGCGGCCTCGCGCGCATACGCCAGGCCGGCCACCTCCAGCGCGCGGCCGAAATCCATCAGCTGGTGCGTGGACACGCTGCTGCCCAGGAACCGCGTGGCGGTGTCGGGCAACTGGTGCGCTTCATCGAAGATGACGGTGTCGGCTTCGGGCAGCAGGTCGGTCACGCCCTCTTCGCGCAGCACCAGGTCGGCCATGAACAGCGCGTGGTTGACCACCACCACGTCGGCCTCCTGGGCCTGGCGGCGCGCCTTGACGACGAAACAGTCGCGGATGCGCGGGCACTCCTGGCCCAGGCAGTTCTCGCGCGTGGACGTCACGCGTTGCCAGATGTCGGCGTCTTCGGGCACCTGCGCAAGATCGCTGCGGTCGCCCGTCTTGGTGATGCCCGCGAAGACCTGGATCTGGCGCAGTTGCTGGATCTCGGACCGCGACTTCAGCGCGCGCTCGTCGCCCTGCAGACGTTCCAGGTGGTAGTGGCAGACATAGTTGCCGCGGCCCTTGAGCAACGCGGCCGTCACCGGCGCGGCCAGCGCGGCGCGCACGCGCGGCAGATCGCGCGCGAAGAGCTGGTCTTGCAGCGTGCGGGTGCCGGTGGAAATGAGCACCTTGCCGCCCTGGATGAAGGCGGGTACAAGATAGGCCCAGGTCTTGCCGATGCCGGTGCCCGCTTCGGCCACGAGCGTGGCGCGGTCCTGGATGGCGTCGCCGATGGCCTGCGACAGCTCCACCTGCGAAGGGCGTGGCTTGTAGCCGGGCATGGCCGTGGCCAGGGGCCCGTCCTCGTCAAAAAATTCGGAAATATCCAGGTCCAGCATTACGGCAGCCTAGTGTCGGTCGGAGTCTATGGTGAACCGGTACCGGTTACGGTTCGGGCGCCAGACACTGATGTGGGAAAGGATCAAATGATACCCGGTGCCGGGCTGGCCTTCGGCTCGCGCAGGGACGGATCGGTCCACTCTGGCACGTTCTGTAACAGTGGCTTATGGCACAATCCGCCCCTTGTTTTTCCTTTTTGTCGTCGTATAGAGATGTCTGAAACTTCCGCTATCACGAACGTCGCCGCCGGCGTCGACAACGCCCGCATCGTCGCGCAGCTCGCTACCGAGCTCGGCGCGCGCGCCTCCCAGATCGCTTCGGCGGTGGAACTGCTGGATGACGGCGCCACCGTGCCCTTCATCTCGCGCTATCGCAAGGAAGCCACCGGCGGCCTGGACGATACCGTGCTGCGCAACCTGGAAGTGCGCCTGGGTTATCTGCGCGAACTCGAAGAACGCCGCGGCTCGATCCTTGAATCCATCTCGCAGCAGGGCAAGCTCACGCCCGAGCTGCAGCAGGAAATCGCAACGGCCGATACCAAGCAGCGCCTGGAAGACTTGTACGCGCCGTACAAGCCCAAGCGCCGCACCCGCGCCCAGATCGCCCGCGAAGCGGGCCTGGAGCCGCTGGCGGACGCCATCCTGGCCGATCCGGCCTGCGATCCCGCCACGCTGGCCGCGCAGTACCTGAACCCCGAGGCGTCCATCAACGACGCCAAGGCCGCGCTGGATGGCGCGCGCGACATCCTGGCCGAACGCTATGCCGAAAACGCGGACCTGCTGGCCGACATGCGCGAGCACCTTTGGTCCACCGGCCTGATCTACTCCAAGATGGTCGACGGCAAGGAAACCGAAGGCGCGAACTTCCGCGACTGGTTCGATTTCAACGAGCCGCTGCGCACGCTGCCCTCGCACCGCATCCTGGCCCTGCTGCGCGGACGCCAGCAAGGTGTGCTGGAACTGCGCCTGGGGCTGGAAGCCGAACTGGAAGCGCAATTGCCGCACCCCTGCGTGGCGCGCATCGCCAGCTTCCTGAAGCTGGGCAACGGCCTGTTCGCGCTGGACGCCACGCCGCGCGCCCGCTGGTTGGGCGAGGTGTGCCGCTGGACCTGGCGCGTGAAGCTGCTGACGGCATTTGAAAGCGAGCTGATCGGCCGCCTGCGCGAAAGCGGCGAAGCCGAAGCCATCCGCGTGTTCGCCGCCAACCTGAAAGACTTGCTGCTGGCCGCGCCTGCCGGCCCCAAGGCCGTGCTGGGCCTGGATCCGGGCATCCGCACGGGCTGCAAGATCGCCGTGATCGACCAGACCGGCAAGGTCGTCGACACCACGACCGTCTACCCGTTCGAGCCGCGCCGCGACCGCGACGGCACGATCAACACGCTGGCCGCGCTGGTCGCGCGCCACAAGGTGGACCTGATCGCCATCGGCAACGGCACCGCCTCGCGCGAAAGCGAAAAGCTGGTGGGCGACATGATGGAGCGCTTCCCCGACCTGAAGGTCACCCGCGTGGTGGTCTCCGAGGCCGGCGCGTCCGTGTATTCCGCATCCGAAACCGCGGCGCTGGAATTCCCGGATCTGGACGTGACCCTGCGCGGCGCCGTATCCATCGCGCGCCGCCTGCAGGACCCGTTGGCCGAACTGGTCAAGATCGATCCCAAGGCGATCGGCGTGGGCCAGTACCAGCACGACGTCAACCAGCGCGAGCTGGCGCGTTCACTGGACGCCGTGGTCGAGGATTGCGTGAACGCCGTCGGCGTGGATGTGAATACGGCCTCGGCCGCCCTGCTGGCCCGCGTGTCGGGCCTGAACTCGCTGCTGGCCAAGAACATCGTGGCCTGGCGCGACGAGAACGGTGCGTTCCCCACCCGTGAAATCCTGCGCAAAGTGCCGCGCTTTGGCGAGAAGGCCTTCGAGCAGGCCGCGGGCTTCCTGCGCATTCCCAACGGCGACAATCCGCTGGATGCGTCCTCGGTCCACCCGGAAGCCTATCCGGTGGTCGAACGCATCGTCGCCAAGATCAAGGCCGAGGTGAAGCAGATCATCGGCCAGCGCGAAGCCCTGAAGGGTGTCTCGCCGTCCGACTTCACCGACGAGCGTTTCGGCCTGCCGACGGTGCGCGACATCTTCGCCGAACTGGAAAAGCCCGGCCGCGACCCGCGCCCGGAATTCAAGACGGCGCAGTTCAAGGAAGGCGTGGAGACGCTGAACGACCTGTACCCGGGCATGGTGCTGGAAGGTGTCGTGACCAACGTGGCCAACTTCGGCGCGTTTGTCGACATCGGCGTGCACCAGGACGGCCTGGTCCATATCTCGGCACTGGCCGAGAAGTTCGTGAAGGATCCCCGCGACGTGGTGCGCGTCGGCCAGACGGTCAGCGTGAAGGTGCTGGAAGTGGACGCGGCGCGCAAGCGCGTTGCCCTGACCATGCGCCTGAACGACACCGCCGCCCCGGCGCGCCGCAGCGGCGATGCGCCCAAGGGCGGCGACCGGCCCCGTCGCCCCCAGGGTGACGGCGGACGTGGCAACGCGGGCGGCGGCGCGACGAACAGCGCCATGGCGGACGCGTTCGCCAAGCTCAAGCGCTGATCCCCCGGGATCACCCATGAAAAGCCCGGCGCCCACTGCGCCGGGCTTTTTTCTTTAGCCTAGGACTTTCCCTTAAACGGGTCGTTTCCTTGCGCTGCCTCAATCCTCAAACCAGAAAAATAAGGGAAAATATCGAATTGTGTCCAAATAATAAAAGCCGGTGGCGTAGGGGAACTCGGCAGGCACAGATTCCATGATCAGGCGAACCGCGGCGCGAACCGTCTATCAGGCACGCAGCACAACAACAACAGCGCCCTACCCCGAGAGCCCCCCGGAGAGCCATCCGTCATGCGCAATACCATTACGCTTGCCGCCAATGAAGCGGCAACCATTACCGAAAAAGAAGCCGCCAACAGCGGCGCTTACAACGAAGTCACGCTAGGCCAGTACGCGCATCTGATCGTCGACGGCGCGGAAGTGACCTTCAAGCACATCACGCTGGAACGTCTGGGCACCCGCATCATCGAGCTGCGCAATGGCGCGCAGTTGCATGTCGGCGCGCTGGGATTCGCCAGCATGGGCGCCAGCATCGTCTACCGGATCGGCACGGGCTGCGCGCTGGTCTTCGACGCCAGCCAATGGGATCCGGAAGTGGTCGCCAACACCACCTTCGACTTCGCCAGCCAAGGCAGCGGCACGCTGAAGTACTTTCCGTTCATCAATCCGGAATGGCTGGACTGCCCGAACGTCACGGGCTATTCGGAAGGCGACATGCTTGAAATCGCCGGCCAGGGCAGCGCGCAGCGCTTCCAGGTGCGCGACGGCCGCATCGTGGCAAGCGCGCGGCTGGCCTGACGCCCGCCGGTTGCGGCAGCGCCGCCGCAACGTCATGCCCGCCAGCGGCGCCACGCGCCGCCGGCTTGCCCTTTATTCCTGCGACAGCGACGCCAAGGCTTCGCGCGCACGCGCCAACTGCGCGTCGGACTCGGCCTGCGCGCCCGCCGGCGCCGTGGCAACCGCCACGCCGTCGATCATCGCCGCATAGCCCTCGGCACTAGCCTGCAGCACGCTGTCTGCGGGTTCCGATTGCAGGCGGCGCATCAAGGCCCCGGCCTCCTTCGGGTCGGCAAAACGCTGCGACAGCAGCAACTCTTCGCCATCGGCCGCCAGCAGGCGGAAACGGAAGCCGCCGTCTTCGTCGCGGAAGCTGACAAAGCGTGCGCCCTTGCCCTTTTCCTTCTTGCCTTGCGCCTTGCCGGCCGCGGCGCCGGCGTTCAGATTGCGCAAGCCCACGGCTTCGCGCAGCTCCTGCATCATGGGCACCGCCAGCTTGCGGGCGCGGGCAGCGCCGGCCTGCAGGATGTCTTCGATGCGGCCCGGGTTGGCGATCAGGTCGAAATATTTCTCGCGCATCGGCGCCAGCAGCGCCTCCAGGTGTTCATACAGCGCTTGCTTGGCGTCGCCCCACCCCATTCCCTCTTCCAGCTGCTTGCGGAACGCGGCCGATTCGGCCTGCGTCGCAAATGCGCGGTACAGCGTGTACAGGTGCGAGCTTTCGGCGTCCTTGGCTTCGCCCGGCGCACGCGAATCGGTCACGATGCGCATCACCGACGCGCGCAGCGCATTGGCGCCGCCTTCGAACAGCGGGATCGTGTTGTTGTAGCTCTTGGACATCTTGCGGCCGTCCAGGCCCGGCAAGGTCGCCACGTCTTCCTCGATCGTCACTTCGGGCAGCGTGAAGTAATCGCGGCCATACAGGTGATTGAAACGCTGGGCGATATCGCGCGCCATCTCCAGATGCTGGATCTGGTCGCGGCCCACCGGCACCTTGTTCGCGTTGAACATCAGGATGTCGGCTGCCATCAGGACCGGGTACGAGAACAGCCCCATGGTGACGCCGTCGTCGGGCTCCACGCCCTTGGCCACGTTCTGGTCCACCGATGCCTTGTAGGCGTGCGCGCGGTTCATCAGGCCCTTGGCCGTGACGCAGGTCAGCAACCAGCTGAGTTCGGGGATCTCGGGGATATCGGACTGGCGGTAGAACGTCACGCGCTCGTGGTCCAGCCCCACGGCCAGCCAGGTTGCCGCGATTTCCAGGCGGGAACGGGCGACACGGGCCGGATCGTCGCACTTGATCAGCGCGTGATAATCCGCCAGGAAGAAGAATGCGTCCACGCCGGGCTGCGTACTGGCCTGGACCGCGGGACGGATCGCGCCCGCGTAGTTGCCGAGGTGGGGGGTTCCAGTGGTGGTAATGCCGGTAAGGACGCGGGTATTCATAGAGGCGAAGAGGCGTTTGCTAGGGGAAACAAGCAGTGTAACGTGCCGGCGCACGCCGCCGCCGGGGCTGCCGCCCCACCCGCGCGAATTCGCCGGGCTACAGGACGGCCAGCACCGGCGCCGCCAGCGCGCAGAGCCCGCCCGCGGTCAGCGCGGCGCGCGGACGGAACGTCAGGAACCAGATCAGCAGCAGGCCGGCGATGCTGAGGATGCCGATCCATTCGACCGTGCCGTAGCTCCATCCCCAGACCGCCGCCGAGGCGCACAAGGACAGCGCCAGCGCGATCCAGCCGAAGGCCCGCAACGGCACCCGGTGGCGCCGCGGCATGGCGCGATCGAACAGGTCTTCGTAGTGGCGGTCCATGCCCAGGCACAGGGCGGAAAACCCCGCATAGGCCAGGCAGAAAGCGGCAAGCGTCATGGCGTGTCACCTCGCGGTTCATAGACGACGGGGTTCGGGGCGCGCGGCGCCTCGGGGTCAGCGACCTGGGGAGAAACCGTCTTGGCGGCCGGCTGGCTGGCGCGGGGCTTGGCCCCAGCTTTCGCAGGGACCTTCGCTGGCGCCTTGCGGGCCCTCGCCGCCTTCGTCGCCATCCAAGCAAACAGCAACGCGCTGGCCAGGCAGGTCAGGTCGAACCCGGCCATGACCCAATCGCCTTGCGGCAGAGACACGCCCAGATGGCGCGACGTGGTGAACGCATTGACCACCGGCACCAGGGCCAGCGACGCTGCGGCCACCGCCAGCAAATCCTGCCATTTGCGCCGCTGGAAAATGAAGGCGTAGATCAGCGACAGCGCCCAGGCCGAAAAGAAGGCGCGAACTTCCCAGACCTGACGCCCCGGCATGTCGGCCGGCAGCAGGCGATTGGCCAGGAAGAAGGCTGCCACGCCAAAGACCACGCCCGCAATGGTGCCGGCGTTCAGGCCATCGACCAGACGCAAGGAAAACGCTTCGCGGGCATCGCCTGGCCGCGCCTTTTGACGGCGCTTGGCAATCCACAGCACCAGGCCGGTGCCGACCATGGCGGTGCCCGCCAAACTGACAAGGAAATAAAACCAGCGCAGCAGCGGTTCCGCGAACAGCCCCAGGTGCAGGCCCGTGATGACGCCCGCGGTCTTCACCGTGGCGCTCAGGTCGTCCTCGCCTTCCTGGAATTCACCCGTCACGCCGTTAAAGCGCATGTAGGGTGCCAAGCGGCCGTACGAGACACCATCGGCGGCGTCCCGCGTGAGCGTGACGGTCGCCCCGGCATCGCCCGGATTGTTGACGGTGACACGGCCGACCCGGCCATGCCAATGCTGCTGGGTTTGCTCCACCAGCGGCGCGATCGGGATCAGCGTCCCGGGCTGATTCAACGGCGGCGTGACCTTGAACGATTTGAAGACGTCGTCCGAGTACTGGCGCGGGTTCTCGTACACGGCATGGATACCCGCGGGCATCAGCATAACCATGAAGAGCACCAGACCGCTGAATGTGATCATCAGGTGAAACGGCAACCCCAGCACGGACAATACGTTATGCCCGTCCATCCAGGCGCGTTGCCCGCCTTTCCTGGGGCGGAAGGTAAAGAAATCGGTGAATATCTTTTTATGCGTGATGATGCCGCTGATGATGGCCACCAGCATGAACATGCCCGCGATGCTCGCCAGCCACCGCCCCCACGGGAACGCGGTCTCCAGTTCGAAATGGAAGCGGTAGAAGAAATCTCCGCCGCGCGTCTCGCGGCCGGTCACGGCCTGCCCTGTTGCAGGATCCAGCTTCACGCGCACGAATCCGCGTTCGCCAGGCTTAGGCTTGGGCAGCTGATACAGCAGCAGAATCAACGGCTCGCGATTCGACGGCGGTGTGATGAACCAGCGTTTGGCATCCGGCGCATGTTCGCTCAGGTAACGTTGTCCTATTTCAATGGCCTGCACGGCAGGTACAGGCCGAACCTCGATCTCGGGCTGCATCCACCGCGTGATCTCGGGCCGGAAAAACGCCAGCGACCCCGTCAGGAACATCGCGAACAGCACCCAGCCGAAGATCAGCCCGGACCAGGTGTGCAGCCAGGACATCGACTGGCGCAGGCCTTCTTCACCCTGCGCCTTTGCTTTCCCCGCCTTCATGCCGCCCCCATCATCCGCCCCGCCAGGAAGAGCCCCCCCAGCACCGCGGCCGGCAGCAATATCCCGGCCCATGCGCGCCAGGCGTTGCGCGTGGCAAAGACCCAGATCACGCCACAGGCGTAGAACACGAAGGACAACATCTGCGCCGCGGTGACGGCGTCCGCCCGCCCCATGGGCAGCCAGACGGCCAGGCACGCCGCAGCCGCCGAGGCAAGGACATAGCCGCCCAGGATGGCCGCAGCCATCCTGGAAAATACGGCCATTCGGTAGCGCATCATGCCTGCGCCGGCTGCGGGAGCTTTCACTTGGACACGTTGAAGGTCAGGGTGGATACGTAGCGGATCTTGGCGTAGGACTTGCCGTCGGCCTCGCCCGCCTTCTCTTCGACGTGCGCGGCTTCCAGCACATACTGGCCGGGCCACGGCGTCGTGATTTCAATGCGGCCGTTCTCGTCGCTGTGGAAACGCTTTTCCCACTTGGGCGGACCGAACACGGTGACTTCGGTCTTGGCGAGCGGCTTTCCCTGGAATTGCAGGACGAACGTGTTGGCGTCCGCGGCCGTCGGCACCAGTTCCAGGTCCAGCTTGCCTTGCGTGTCCGCGCGGCCCGCCTTGGCGTTGTACTTGACGAGCGTTTCCTTGAACTGGATGGGGGCCGCCAGGCGGACGTCGCCCTTGCCCGTTGCGCCGAATTCCACGAAATCGGCGCCTTCGGCCGACGCTTTCAGCGCCTTGCCATCCGCGCCGGTCACAACCGGCGCCACCAGGACCTTGCCCAGCAGGCCGTCGCGCTTTTCACGCAGATCGTCCGCCCATTCACCAAAGTACGCCTTGGCCGGACCTTCGGCGCTGCGTTCCAGCCAAACAAAGTGCGCCTGCGCGGCGCCCGCGCTGCCCAACAGGGCGATCGCGGCCAAAGTCCTAGCGAATTTCATTTTGGTTTTTTCCTTTAGTCCGAAGACTGGTCCGATGACCCAAGCAGGCAAGCCCCGCGGCCAATACCTGTCAGGCGAGTTTGAATTATAACCATTCTCACTACCGAAGACGCCAAATAATTGGGGATCGATGCCTTGCGCCTCGGCCGCGAAGGAAAACGGCCCTTGCGGACCGCTTCCCTTGCCCCGCTTACCAGCGATACCGCAGGCTGGCCTTGATGGAACGCTGATAGCCGTACCAGCACCAGGAATCACCCGAGCACGATGCGATGTATTCCTTGTCGAACAGGTTCTGCACGTTCAGCGCCACCTGCATGCCCTTTAACGTCGGCGACACGCGGCCCAGGTCGTAGTCCAGCATCAGGTCGAACAACGTGACGGACGGCACCTTCATGGTGTTGGTGTCGTTCACGTACGAAGACCCGATGTAGCGCACGCCGCCGCCCACGCCCATGCCGGCGAGGGGGCCGTCCTGCAACTGGTAGCGCGCCCATGCGGAGGCCTGTTGCGACGGCACGCCCACCGGCGTTTTGCCCTTCAGGTTCAATCCGGTCAGGCTGGGGTTGGCCTTGGAGTATTCGTTGTCCATCAACGAATACGCCGCCACCAGCGTCAGACCGCGCAGCGGCTCGGTCTTGGCTTCCAGTTCGATCCCTTGCGTGCGCAGTTCGCCCGCCTGGATCGAGCATCGGCCGCCTGCCGTGCCGCAGATGTGCGTCGGATCCGGATCGGTCGTCGTCATGTTCTCGCGGCGGATATCAAACGCCGCGAACGACAGCATCGTCGCGCTGCCCGGCGGCTGGTACTTGATGCCCACCTCGTACTGGTTGCCTTCGATGGGCTTGAAGGGCACGTTCTGCCAGCCCGTTCCCGATTGCGGCTCGAACGACTCCGAATAGCTGAAGTACGGCGCCACGCCATTGTCGAAGTTGTAGATCACGCCCAGACGGCCCGTGAACGCCTCGGCGTTCAGCGCGGACGGCGCGACGCGGCCGGTCGCGATGGTGGTGGTCTCGCCCACCGTGCGCGACCAGTCGTAGCGCCCGCCCAGCAACACCGACAGGCGGTCGATCTTGATCTGGTCCTGGAAATACAGGCCCGTCTGATACTGCCGCGACGTCGCGTCGGTCGAGAAGGCCGGCACCGGGATGTTCTGGTGGTTATCCGGATTCAGCACGTACAGCGGCGGCGCGCTGCCGAAACCGGACAGCGTGTCGGTCTTGACGTGCTGGTAATCAAAGCCCAGCAGCACCGTGTGGCCGAAGGCGCCGGTGTTGAAGCGCGCCTGCAGGTTGTTGTCGATGGTCAACGCGCCGACATCCACGTCGGTCGCGATCGAGGCGCGCTGCTGATAGAGGTAATTCGGATCCAGATAGCCGAAGTTCGGATTGGACGCGCCGTAGATGCTGCGGTACTTGGCCTCGGAACGCGTCCAGCGCAGACTTTGTGTCGCCTTGAAGGTGTCGTTGAACCGATGGTCCAGCACATAGCCCAGCGAGTAGCTCTTGCGGTCGCTCTTTTCGAAATTCGCGTCGCCGTCGTAGTAGTCCGACGGCAGGCGGATACCGTCGGGCGCGGACAGCAACGTGCGCATCGACGACACGCTGCCGTACGAGCCCATGTCGGGATCCCGCTGGAAATTCGTCAGCACGGTCAACGAGGTATCGCCGTTGGGCTTCCACGTGAAGGCCGGCGCGACGAAGTAGCGGCGTTCCTTGGTGTCCTTCACCTGGCCGTCGGACAGGTAGCCCGAGCCCACCAGGCGATAGAGGTATTTGCCCTCTTCGTCCACGGGGCCGCCGAAATCGAAATTGGCGCGCCGGTAGTCATAGTTGCCGACTTGCACTTCCACTTCGCGCAGCGTCTCCTCCAGCGGGCGCTTGCTGACCTGGTTCACCACGCCGCCGGGGCCGCCCTGACCGTACATGACCGATGCAGGCCCCTTCAGCACGTCCACGCGTTCCAGGCGATAGGCGTCCACTTGCGGCAAGGCGTCGCGTCCGCCGAAGACCCGCAGGCCGTCCAGGTAAGTCGAAGCCGAGAAGCCGCGCACGGTGAACTGGTCCAGGCGCGTGGCGGTGGCGCCGCGCGATTCGGTGGCCACGCCAGCCGTATAGCGCAGCACCTGGTTCAAGGTCTGCGCGCCCTGCTCCGTGATCTGCTCGCGCGTCACGACGGACACCGATTGCGGGGTCTCGATCAGCGGCGTATCCGTCTTGGTCGCGCTGACGCTGGCGCGGGCGACATAGCCCACCGTGGGTGCCAGCGCGCTGTCCGACATGCCGGATACCGTCACCGGCGCCAGCACGTGCGTGTCGCCCGACGACGACACGGGAGCCGGCACCAGCGTCCAGGTGTTGCCCGATTGCGCGCGCGCCTGCAGGCCGCTGCCCGACAGGATACGGGCAAAGCCAGCGCCCACCGAATACGCGCCATTCAGCCCGTCCGAGCGCTGGCCCCGCACCAGCGCGGGGTCGAACGACAGGATCACGCCGGCACTGCGGGCGAACTGCGTCAGCGCATCGGCCAACTGCCCCGCAGGAATCTGGTAACTGACCTGGGCGCTTGCGGCAGGCGCGGATTGCGCCCAGGCGGCGGGCATGCCGGCGGCAAGCGCCCCCGCGCAAGTGGCGGCCAGCACGGCCATGCGGCCGGCGGTCAGCGTGGTGCGCAGGCGCGCATGAGATGAAGCAGACACAAAAACTCTCCCTGTACGGTGGTCTATCCCTACCTTTCCGTACGGGAATCGAAAACCTGCAAAAGAAGGCCCCCACGCTGCACTCGCTTCGCTCGCTTGCTGCCCCCCGAGGGGGCTGCCCCGCCTTGGGGCGGCCCGGCGGCGGGGCGGCTATTTTTCTG
>NZ_DBHKZA010000024.1:23697-77974 GCF_057314935.1 Achromobacter sp. | reverse complement strand
CCCGGTGCGCGAGCACCTGCATTTCCATCTTCATGGCTTCCATCGTGGCGATCAGTTCGCCTTGCTTGACCGTCGCGCCGTCTTCGGCGTTCCACGACTGGATAGTGCCCGCAATCGGTGCGGCCACGCTTTGCGCGCTGGCTTGCGCCGGGGCGGCAGTTGCCTCGCCCCCGGCCGCCGCGCCTGCGGATTGCAGGCCGCGCAGCAGTTCGGCCGGCAGCCCCAGGGACACACGCCGGCCGTCGATTTCCACGGCGGTGCGGTGAAGGTTCACGGCGCCCAGCGGGGCCGGCCGCACGGCGGCTTCCAGGTCGTTGGCGAAGTCGGTTTCGATCCAGCGGGTGTGCACCTTGAAGCCTGCGCCATCGCCGATGAAATCGGCATGGTCCAGCACCGCGCGGTGGAACGGCAGCACCGAGGCCACGCCTTCGATGCGGAATTCGGCCAGCGCGCGGCGGGCGCGCGCAATCGCCTGTTCACGCGTGGCGCCGGTGACGATCAGCTTGGCCAGCAACGAATCGAACGTGCCCGGAATGGTCGAACCGGATTCCACGCCGCTGTCCACGCGCACGCCTGGGCCGGACGGGGCGGCGAACGTCGCGATGAGGCCCGGCGACGGCAGGAAGCCGCGGCCCACGTCTTCGGCATTGATGCGGAATTCGATGGCATGGCCGCGCGGCGCGGGGGCCGAGTCGATAGCTAGCGGCAGGCCATCGGCGATGCGCAGTTGCTCGACCACGAGATCCAGGCCGCAGGTCTCTTCGGTGACGGGGTGCTCCACCTGCAGGCGGGTATTGACCTCCAGGAACGAAATGGAACCCGATGCGCTCAGCAGGAATTCGACCGTGCCGGCGCCCACGTAGCCGGCATGCGCGCAGATGTCGCGCGCCGACGCGTGGATGCGCTGGCGCTGCGCGTCGCTCAGGAACGGCGCGGGCGCCTCTTCCACCAGTTTCTGGTTGCGGCGCTGCAGCGAGCAATCGCGCGTACCCAGCACCACCACCTTGCCGTGCTTGTCGGCCAGCACCTGCGCCTCGACGTGGCGCGGGTGGTCCAGGAATTGTTCGACATAGCATTCGCCGCGGCCGAACGCCGTCACGGCTTCGCGCACGGCGGATTCGTACAGGTCGGCCACGTCTTCCATGCGCCAGACGACCTTCAGGCCACGCCCGCCCCCGCCAAACGCGGCCTTGATGGCAATCGGCAAGCCATGTTCATGCGCGAAGGCCAGCACTTCTTCGGCGCCGCCGACCGGACCGGGCGTGCCCGCCACCAGCGGCGCGCCGACTTCCATGGCGATTTTGCGGGCCTGCACTTTGTCGCCCAGGCGTTCGATGGTTTCCGGCGACGGGCCGATCCAGGTCAGGCCGGCGTCGATCACGGCGCGCGCGAAGCCGGCGCTTTCGGACAGGAATCCGTAGCCCGGATGCACGGCGTCGGCACCGCTGCGGCGGGCAACGGCCAACAGCTTGTCGATATTGAGGTAGGTATCGGCCGGGCGGTCGCCCTCCAAGCCGAATGCCTCGTCGGCCATGCGCGTGTGCAGCGCGTCGAAATCGGCGTCGGCGTAGACCGCGACGGACTTCACGCCGTAGTCGGCGCAAGCGCGGATGATGCGCACCGCGATTTCGCCACGGTTGGCGATAAGGACTTTCTTCATGGCTGGCATATTCTGATTATTGCGTTGTGACTTGCGCGGCGGGGACATCAACCGGGACAAAGTCGGAAACAGGGTTCAAGCGCACGCGCGCGCCGATGGGGATCTGCGCCGCGCGGTCCAGGTGCCAGGGCGCGACCGAGCCGATCACCGGGTAGCCGCCCGTTAGCGGGTGGTCGGCCAGGAACAGCACCGGCTGGCCACTGGCCGGCACCTGGATCGACCCCTTGCGGGTGCCCTCGCTGGGCAGTTCGGCATGGTTGGCGCGCTGCAGCGGCCGGTCGCCGTTCAAGCGGATGCCGACACGATTGGACTGCGGGGTGACGGTCCAGGCCTGGCTGGCAAGCAACGCCACGGCATCGGCATCGCACCAATCGGTACGCGGCCCCAGCACGACGTCCAGCACGACCTCGACGTCCTGCACGGGCAGGTCCGCCGCCGGCAATTCCGGCGCGCCGACGATGGCGCCCTGCCCGGCCGGCAGGATGCCGATGCGGTCGCCGGCGGCAAGCGGCTCAGGGCCGACGCGCGCCAGCGTATCGGTCGAACGGCTGCCCAGCACGGGTTCCACATCGAAGCCGCCGCGCACCGCCAGGTAATAACGGATGCCCGCTACCGGCTGCCCGAGCGTGAGCGTGTCGCCGTCGTTCAAGGCGATGGCCTCGTGGCCAGGAACGGTCCAGCTGGATCCTTTGGCATCGCGCAGCGTCAGGTCGCCCCGCGCGCCGGTCACGGCCGCCACGCAGGCGCCATGCGCGCGGACCTGGAAGCCGCCGTAGACGATTTCGATGCAGGCCTGGCCGGGCGGGTTGCCGACCAGCCGGTTGGCGGCGCGCAGCGCGCCGCGGTCCATGGCGCCGGAGGCGGCCACGCCCTGGCGGGCCTGGCCGGGGCGGCCCAGGTCCTGGAAAAGCGCTTGCAGGCCGGGCGCCACGACTTCCAGCGAAGGCGTGGCGGTGCCAGCCCGGCGGGACGCGGCGGGATCCGTGCCGGTGGCGGCAGTCGGCGACGCCGCGGCGGCAGCCGCGGGGCCGGCGTCGATGAAGCGGACGCGATAGCCCGGCTGGAGCAAAGCCGGCGTGTCGCGGGACAGGTCCCACATGGGGGTCGGCGTCACGCCAAGGATCTGCCAACCGCCGGGGCTGGCTTGCGGATAAACGCCGCTGAATGTGCCGGCCAGCGCCACGGCGCCCGCCGGGATGCGGGTGCGAGGCGTCTTGCGGCGCGGCACGTCCAGGGTGGGATCGCCGCCGCTCAGGTACGCAAAGCCCGGGGCAAAGCCGGTGAACGCGACGCTATAGGTGCTGCCGGTGTGGCGGCGCACCACTTCTTCAGGCGAGATGCCGAGCAGCGTGGCGACTTCGCCCAGGTCTTCGCCGTTGTAATGCACGGGAATTTCGATCAGCGTGCCGTCCCGCGCAACGCGACCCGACGTGTCGCGGGCGCCGATATCGGCGATCAATGCCTCGCGCGTCACGCAGTCCGGGCGGAACACCACCAGCACGGTACGCGCAGCCGGCACCAGTTCGGTCACGCCGGCGATCGGCCGGGCCTGCAGCGCATCAAACAGCGCCAGCGTCTGCTCCAGATCGTCCAGTTCAACGAGCAGGGCATCGGTATTCACGGGCAGAAAGCGCACGTGTTCTCCTAGGCGGGAAATTCCCGGGGGTTCAACGTCGATGGGGCAAGGTGGCGTTACGTGGCGGCGCCGGCAAACGAGCGAATGGTAACGCCAGACTGCTCCAGGCGGCGGCGCACTTCGCGCGCCATGTCCACCGCGCCCGGGCTGTCGCCGTGCACGCAGAGGGAATCCGCCTGCACCCGGGTCAGCGAGCCGTCGATGGCTTGGACCACGCCTTCCTCGACCAGGCGCACCATACGCTCGGCCACCGCTTGCGCATCATGCAGCACGGCGCCTTTTTCGCGACGCGAGACCAAGGCGCCTTGCGGGGTATAGGCCCGGTCGGCGAACGCCTCGGACACGACGCGCAAGCCGCGCTCCCGAGCCAGCGTCAGCAGGGGCGAACCGGCCAGGCAGACCAGCGCCAGCGCCGGATCGATCTCAAGGATGGCGGTGATGACGTCGTTGCCCTGGCGCGCGTCATGCGCGATGGTGTTGTACAGCGCGCCGTGCGGCTTGACGTAGCTGACCTGCGTACCCGCGGCAGCTGCCAGGCCCTTGAGCGCGCCGATCTGATAGATCACGTCGGCAATCAGGTCGGCGCTGGCCACGTCCATGTTGCGCCGGCCGAAACCCGTCAGGTCCGGGTAGGACACGTGCGCACCCACCGCGACGCCGTTGGCGGCCGCGTTTTTCAGCGTGGCCAGGATGCCGGCCGGGTCGCCGGCATGGAAGCCGCAGGCCACGTTGGCGCTGGAGACCAGCGCCAGCATTGCGGCGTCGTCGCCCATGTTCCAGGCCCCCAGGCTTTCGCCCAGGTCGCTGTTCAGATCTATCGTGGCCATTGCTTGTTCGCCATTTGCTGTCAGGTCCAGAGTGTAGAACGTACGTTACATGATTGTTCTACACTTTTTTATGAATAGTAGATCAGATAAAAGGAAATTGCCTATCAGTACTTGCCCCAAGTCAGCACAAAATTGCTCACTATGAGGGGCAATCTGGCGGGCGCTCAGATACACTCGGCAGCAAGCAGCCTATTCGCCTGCGCCACTTTTCCGCCTATGACTGATCCCACCGCGCACCAGACCCTGACCGACAAAGTCACCGAACAGATCCGCCGCCGGCTGATCAACGGCGAATTCGCGCCCGGCCAACGGCTGTCCGAGGCGACGTTGACGCAAAGTATGGATGTATCGCGCAACACGTTGCGCGAAGCGTTCCGCAACCTGACCAAGGAAGGCTTGCTGACCCATTCGCCTAACCGCGGCGTGGCGGTGGCCGTGCCCAGCATGGCGTCCATCATCGATCTTTACCGCGTGCGGCGCATGATCGAATGCCAGGCGCTGGCCCAGGCTTACCCGCACCATCCCGCGCACCAGCGCATGCGCCAGGCGGTGGATGACGCGGTGGCCTGCCGGCAAAGCCAGGACTGGCCGGGCGTGGGAACGGCCAACATGGCCTTCCACATGGCCATCGTGCAACTGGCCGACAGCGAACGGCTGAATGCCATGTTTTCGCTGCTGCTGGCCGAGCTGCGCCTGGTCTTCGGCCTGCTGCAGGACCCGGAATTCCTGCACGCGCCGTACGCCGAAATGAACAAGCGGATACTGGAACTCGTCGAAGCCGGCGAATTCCAGAAAGCCGCCGATGCGCTCAAGGACTACCTGGCCCAATCCGAGCGCATCGTGCTGGCGAGCTATACGCGGCGCGTCAGCGCGGCAGGCGGCTGAGCCCGCCACGTCCGCAGCACGTCCACCAACAGGAACGCCAGCAGGCTGACGCCCATCACGGGCAGGCACCACCCCAGCGCTACCGCCACGCTGGCCGCCAGGATGCGCGCCGGCCAGAACAATTCGCGCCACGCCTGCGTCAGCGTCTGCCCCGATGCACCCGCCGCCGGACGGCGCAACCACCACATGCGGTAGCCCAGGACGATCATCGTAGTAAGGGCCACGCCAATCGCGGCCATGAGCAACTGGTTGGGCCAGCCGAACAGGATCCCCATGTGCATGTCCACGCCCCAACGGATCAGCTTGGCGATCAGCGGAAACGTGGCGAAGTCCGCACGGCTGGTGATGGCGTAGGTGGTCGGATCGATGGCAATGGTGTCCACCTGCGTGGGCCACGACCGGTCCACTTCGCGCACCGTCCAGGCCTGGTCGGCAGTGCGCGGCGGGCGGATCTCCAATTGGTCGCTGTCGATGCCGCCGGCGCGGGCGGCATCCAGGATGCGGTCGATATCGCCCGCCGGCGACGCCGCGGGCGTCATGGCCATGCCGGCCATTGCCCCATGATGATGCGCGTGTTCGCCCTCGCCCTGCCCCGCCGGCATGCCGGCGGCGGGCAGCTTCAGCGACACCGATGGCGTGATCCAGCCCAGTTGCGCCCGCAGTTGATCCACGCGCCCGCCCGCCCAGTTCGACCAGGTCAGGCCGGTCGCGGACAAAAACAACAGCCCCGCCGCCAGCCACAAACCCAAGATCGTGTGCAGGCGGCGCGTGCGCAGCCGCGGGCTGCGCGCCTCTGCCGCCGGATTGCGGCGGCGTCCCGCCAGCCACATGACCAGCCCGCCCAGCGTGGCCAGCCACATCCACGAGGCGGCCAGTTCGCTGTAGTTGCGCCCCAGTTCGCCCAGCATCAAGTTGCGGTGCAGATAGTCCAGCGCCGTGCGGAACGGCAACGTGCCGCTGGTGCCGTAGACGATCATGTCGCCCTTGATGTCCAGCGTGACGGGGTCCACGAACAAGGCCCGGCTTTCCGAATCGCCCAGGCCCGCGTACGTGAACATCACGCGCGTGGTGTCGCCCGGACCGGGCGCCGGACGCACGGCGAACAGCCGCGGCCCGGCGCCGATGCGGGCTTGGGCCGCCTGGACCTGACTGGCCAATGGCTGCGCGGGGCCGGTCGATGCGGTGCGCAGCTGATCGGCGTAAAGCAGGTTTTCGATCTGCGGGGTCAGCACGAACAACGTGCCGGTGACCGCCGCCACCAGGATGAAGGGGCCGACGAACAGCCCGATATAGAAATGCAGGCGGGTGATCAGCGCCAGCCAGGCGCTGCGCCCCGCGGCCCGCTCGCGCGCAGGCGCCGCGGGGGAATCCAGGGTTTGGGTGGACATGGGGTCCTCGAATACGAACGACGCCGCCCTGCCCGGGCGGCATTCATGCGCGCAGCGCGCGCACGCCAATTGCGGTCATTCGAAGACGGAGGGTGGCGCGCGTGGCCCCACCGGCGGCCCGGCGGCCGGCATGGGCGGCCGCGGGCTGTCGGCCTGGAGCGGCATCTGCGCCAGCCAGCGCAGCAGCACGGGCGCCGCCGCCAGCATCGGCGGCACATCCAGCACTTGATGAGCGCATAGCCCGAATGGGCATTCCTGCCCAGCCCCGCCGGACTCGTCGGGCGCGCCATGGCCATGATGGCCGTCGTGGGGATCCGGCTGCGCGGTCAGCAGGCGCAGCGCCGACAACGACCCGCCGCCCGCCGCGCAGAATCCCAGGGCCAGCCGGCCCTGGCGCAGCGCGTCGGCGTCCGGCATATAGCCGACCGGCACCCAGGCCCGCGCCACCAGCAACAGCAGCAGCAATAGCCGCCCGAAATCGGCGGCCGAGGCAATGCGGAGGAGTCGACAGGAAAGACCGGTGCGCATGCGCCCCATCCAGCGCGCCGGCGGATTCCGGCGCCATGCCGGAATTCTACTCGCGCCCCAGGGCAAGCCGGTCCACGCATTCTGCTTGCGAATGCCTTCTTTCGGGCATAAATTGAGCAGACCCGTTTCTGGCCCGGGCCCACCGGTCCGCGCCATGGACGGCGTCGAAAGGTCGTTTTTTATCTTTTAAGCCCGCGAGGAGCGTTGCGATGAAAGTGAAACACCTGTTAGGCCCGGCAGCCCTTGCGCTGTCCCTGCTGTTCACCACGCCTGGCGTGGCCCAAACCGCCGATCCAGCCCCCATCATCACCGGGAAGCAATGGACGGAATCCGATGCCAGCCATAAGAAAGCCTACCTGCTGGGAATCGCCAACCTTCTGCAAGTCGAACGCGCCTACCAGGAACGGCGCAAGCTCAACGACACCCAGACGCTGGTGCCCAGATTCATGACCGGCCTGCAATCCCATACACTCGATTCGGTGCGCGAAGGGCTGGACAGCTGGTATGCCGCGAACCCCACCAAGCTGGACCGCCCCGTGATCGAGACCTTGTGGTTCGAGATCGTCGTCCCCGGCGCGAAGCGCAAGCCTTGAAGGAACCGTCATGAAGCTCATTCGATCGATTGTCATCAGTGTCGCGATAGGGACGCTTGCGGCCTGCACGAACATGACGCCCAAGCAGCAAGGCACCGTGTCCGGTGCCGCCATCGGCGCTGCCGCGGGCGCAGGTATTGCCGCCATCGCGGGCGGCAGCGCATGGACGGGAGCCGCCATCGGCGGCGTGGCGGGCGGCGTCGCGGGCAATATCCGCGGCGGCAAATCCTACTGACCCCGCACCTGGCCCCGGGGCGTGGCGCTTGCGCAGCCGCCACCCGGGGCCTCCAGCAGGCCGGTCACCTCAGCCTGCCCACAGGTCCCCTAGCCCTGTTTGGCGCGCCAGGCTTGGTACTTGGCCTGGTTTTCCTGGTTGGGCGGATACAGTCCGGGCAGCTTCTCGCCCGCTTCCACCTGCTGCATGATCCAGCCTTCCAGGCGCTCCTGCTCGATGGCGATCTCGACGACCTCGTCCAGCAAGGCCGCCGGAATCAGCACCGCGCCGTCGCGGTCCAGCACGATCACGTCATTCGGAAACACCGCGACGCCGCCGCAGCCGACCGGTTCCTGCCAGCCCACGAAGGTCAGGCCGGCAACCGATGGCGGCGCAGCCGCGCCGCTGCACCACACCGGCAGGCCGGTGCCCTCGACGCCCTCCAGATCGCGGACTACACCGTCCGTCACCAGTGCGGCCACGCCGCGCTTTTGCATCCGGGCGCACAGGATGTCGCCGAAGATGCCGGCATCCGTCACGCCCATCGCGTCCACCACGGCAATGCAGCCTTCTGGCATGTCTTCAATCGCCGCCCGCGTGGAAATGGGCGACGCCCACGAGGCCGGCGTGGCCAGGTCCTCGCGGGCCGGCACGAAGCGCAGCGTAAACGCGCGCCCCACGATCCGCTTGGCGCCCGGCGCCAACGGCCGCGCGCCGCGCAGCCATACGTTGCGCAGCCCCTTCTTGAGCAGCACGGTGGTCAGCGTGGCTGTGGTGATGCCGGCCAAGGCCTGGACGACGCGGGCGTCCAAAGGCTGAGGTGCAATCGTCATGATGCAGGTTCTCCTTGAATGGACTTCGATTGTGACCCTGCGCAAAACGCAACACAACACGGTTTTTGCAGATTCAGAATCCGTTTTTTATACCTGCGTCTTCGGTCTCGCCCTTGCCGCGCACGCCGCCCCGGCCCCTTACGCTTACCAGCGGTGCTGGTACGTCAGCGTCAACACGGTGCCGGCCGCGGGCAGGCGGCTGGTATTCGTGCCGCTGCGCATCAACTGGCTATATAGCGGGTAGTACTCGCGGTTGAACAGGTTTTCGATGCCGACCGTCACCGTGTCCTTCTTGGTGAACTGGTATCGGCTCATGACGTCCACCGTGAAATAGCTGTTGACCTCGCGCCGCCCGAAGCTGGCCACGCCGTCCAGCCGATAGTCCTTGCTGGCGTAGTAGTTGGCCTGGATGCGGTTACTCCAGCGCTCGTTCGGCCGGTACTGCACGTAACCCGTCAACTTCACTGGCGGAATGCGGTATCCCGTCATGTTGCGCCATTCGCCGCCATCGGGCTGCTCCTGACCCTTCATCCAGGTGAACGTGCCGCCCGCGCCCCAGATTTCGTCGTCGGTCAGGTAATCCGCAGCGGCTTCCACGCCGTACACGCGTTCCTTGGTGCGGGTCAGGATGAGGCCGTTGTTGAAGCTCTGCACGTCGCCCAGTTTCGACGTGGTGTAGAACACCGCCACCGACGCCGTGGTGTTGTTGCCCACGGCGCCGCGCCAGCCCAGCTCGTAGTTGTTGGTCTTGACGGGCTCCAGTTCCGACGAGCCGATGTCGAAGCCCGGCCGCGCATTGCGCATCTGCACGCCGATGTCGGGCAATTGGAAACCCTGGCTGAACGACGTGTAGAACTCCTGGCCGCGCACGGGCTCATAGCTCAAGCCCAGGTTGAACAGCAAGGCGTCGTAATTCACGGTGCCGCCCTGCACCGTGACGGGCGACGGCACCCGCGACTGCGACAGCGGCACGAAATCATTGAAACGGGCCGACGAATATTCGTAGCGCACGCCGCCCTGCCCCGACCACTGGTCGTTGAAGCGGTGTTCCAGCTGGCCGAAGATGCCGGTGCTGCGCGTGGTCAACTCCGGCATGTAGGTCAGCGTGCCCGTCTTGCGGAATACGCGGCCGCCACTGCTGTCGAACGCGGCCGGGTCGAAGATATCGATCGGCATGTCGCTGCGTTCCTGGTTGAAGTCCACGCCCCATAGCAAGCGGGTCTTGTCGGAGGCGCCCAATGGCGTGTCGATCGTCAGGCGGCTGCCCAGCACCTTCGAATTCTGCATGGCCTGGTCCACGTTGCCGCCCCGGGTGACCACGGCGCGGGCGTCGAACGGCGTGAAACGCGTGTAGTAGTCGCGGTAATAGACCTGGGCCGACAGCTTGCTGCCCCACAGGTTCTGGTGCTGGTATTCCAGGTTCACCAGCGTATTGCGGATCTGGTTCTGGTCGGCCAGTTCCAGCCCGCCCAGCGGCAAGGCGCGCGCGGTGCCCGGCGGCAAGCGGCCCACTGAAGGGTCTGAGCCGTAATTGCTGTCCTGATCGGCGTTGTAGTAGCTGGCCGACAGTTGCACCCGCTGGTCATCGTCGATGCGCAGCCCCAGTTTGCCGCCCACGCTGTAGATGTTGGAATCGAACAGGTCGCCCTGGCTGGGCTCGGAGGCGATCCGGCGGCCCTGCGCGTCGTACGACGCGCCGTTGTGCCGCGCGCCCAGGTCCAGCGCGTAATCGAGCTTGCCCTGGCTGCCGGCAAAATGCTGCTGCAGCTGGCCGCCCAGGCCGTCGGCCCGCAGGCGGCTCAGCGGAGAGACGGCGGTCAACGTGGTCTCGGACACGGGTTCGCCCCCGGCCGGGCGCGTCGTGATTGACACGATCCCGCCCGTCGCGCCCGCGCCATAGATCGAGCTGCTGCCCCGCAGCACTTCGACGCGTTCGATGATGGCCGGATCGATGTTGGCCAGGTTGCGCGACGAGTCGCGGTTGGTATTCAGCGGTATGCCGTCCACCAGCACCAGGATGCCGCGGCCGCGCAGGGTCTGGCCGTAATCGGTGATGGTGCGGCTGGAGTCCGCCATGCCGGGCACGACCTTGGACAGGACGGTGGCCAGGCTGTCGGAGCCTGTGCGCAGTTCTTGCAGGTTGTCGCGCTCCAGCACGATGGTCTGCTGCACCGGGCTGACCAGGTTGCTGGCCATGCGCGAGGCGCTGACCTCGATCGGCGCCAACACCGTCGGCGCGGCCGCGCTGGCCGGCTCAAGAATGATGGCGCTGCCTTCTCGGCGGGCGCGCAGCGGGGTGTCGCGCAGCAAGGCGTCCAGCGCCTGTTCGGGCGTCATCGTGCCCGACACCGCCTGCGCCTGCATGCCCGCCACGGCCTGCGGCGTATAGAAAATCTGCAAGCCATGCTGCTGCGCCAACCGCTTGAGCGCGCCGTCCAACGGCTGGGCGGGGATGTCGATGGCGACCGGCGGCGACGCCGCCCAGGCGGCAGGCGCCCCCAATGCGATCAACACTGCCGCGCTGACGGCCCTGATCCGGCAAGCCACCGGCCGCGCGCGCTTGTTCTTATTGCGATCCACTTCATCCTCTCCTGAGTGGGGCGGTCTCCGGCCCCCTTGGCCGGCATAGCCCCGCAATAAGAGAGAAGACGCAAAAACGGAAAAAAACCTGAATGCCGGCCCGAAATATTTTTGCCGGGCCACCGTCGCGGGCTCACCGGCCCGCGATCTCGGCCCGTCCGTCGGGCAGCGTGCGCACCGTCACCGGCAGGATGTGCGGCAGCGCCGTCAGGAAGGCGTCGGTGTCGTCGATACGGAAGACGCTGGTCAGGCGCAGGTCCGCCAAGCCCTTGCCGTCGGCCAGCACGATCGTTTGCGCGCGATAGCGCGACACCTCGCGCACCGCGCTGGCCAGGTCGGTGTCGCTGAAGACGATCTGCCCCGCGCGCCAGGCCAGCGCCGACGCCACAGGCGCCGTTTGCGGCGGCTCGACCTTGCCCTGGGCGCCGATCCGGGCGCCGAGTCCGGGCGTCACCGACACGGCATGGCCGGCCTCATCCTGCCGCCCAGCCACCCGCACCGACCCGGATTCGACCATCACCCGCACTTCGTCCCCGTCGCGCCGAACGTCGAACCGCGTGCCCGTAACGGTGGCCGTGCCCAGCCCGGCGTCCACCACGAACGGGCGGCCGGCGTCCTTGTCGACGGCGAACAGCGCTTCGCCTTCTACCAGTTCGACCTGTCTTGTCCCCGCGTCGAACCGCACTTTCAAATGAGTGCGGCTGTTCAATTCCGCGCTGGACCCGTCGGGCAGCGCCACCACGCGGCGCTCACCCGGCGCTGTCCGGTACTCCGCCGTCTGCACCGCGGCGGGCTGATACCGCTGCCAGAACAGGACGCCCGCGCCGACTGCCAGCGCAGTCAGGCTCAACGCCAGCACCTGGCGCCGTCCGGACGACGATGCGCGCCGGCGCGGCTGGGCCAGCGCCCGCAAGCGGTCGGCAGGCACGACGGCCGCGGCCTGCCAGATGGATTCGAGCACGCGGTATTCGTAGGCATGGCGCGGATCGGCGGCCAGCCAGGCCTGCAGCTCGGCCTGCCCGGCGGCATCCAGTTCGCCGGACCGCGTGCGGGCGAACCATTTGGCTGCCTCGACCCGCGGCGCGTCGCTAGCTGGGCGCATAAGCCCCCAAGCGGTCGCGCAGGTGCAAGGCGGTACGGATCATGTATTTTTCGACCATGTTTTTGCTCAGGCCCATGCGCTCGGCGATCTCGGCCTGCGTCAGGCCCTCCAGCCGTTGCCAGATGAAGACCTGGCGGCATTTGAGCGGCAATTCGGCCAGCGCCGTCTCCAGCGCCTGCCCCAATTGCTGCGTGCGCGCCTCGGCCACGGGATCGCCCAGCTCGCTGGGATGGGTCGCTATGGTATCAAGCGTCACCCACTCTTGCCCGCCTTCGCGGCGGAAGCTGTCGACGGCCGTATTGCGCGCCGCCTGATGCAGGTAGGCGCGCGGCTGTTCGACGTGGGCGGAACCGGCCTCCAGGCACTTCACGAAGGCGTCATGGGTCAAGTCCTGCGCGGCGTCGCGGCAACCCAGCTTGCGGGTCCAGACGGCGAGCAGTTCTTCGTAATAGGCAAGAAAGCCGTGTGGACGGGACCGGGAAGATGACATGGGGCAGAATCAATGCGAAGCGGCATGATAATGCTTTTTATTACCGATTGTCATTCGCCCCCTGCAAGATCGCGGCTGCGGCGTCTGAAGCCCTGCTTCTCCCAAGCCGCCGGCAACAGCGGCATGCCAGGCTTGCGGCAAGCCCAGACCCCCTCCTCCCCGGCGTCGGGAAAATCTGCCAGGCGTACCGGTTTTTCCGCACCAGCCGGCCCGCGGCCAGGGCGTGGCCGGCGATTTCCCCTGCTGACGCCGGCGCCGAGCCGGCCCGGGCACGCTAATTGCGCCTGGCTGGGGGTTTCCCATCCCGGAGAGTCCATGCCCGCCCCGAACCACGATGCCTCCCGGAGGTTGACGGTGCTGACCGTCAACACCCATAAAGGATTCACCAGCTTCAACCGGCGCTTCATGCTGCACGACCTGCGCGCAGCCCTGCGGACCGCCGCTCCCGACGTGGTGTTCCTGCAGGAAGTGCTGGGCGAGCATCAGGCGCATGCCGAACGCCACCCGGCAGCCTGGCCGGCGTTGTCGCAGTATGAATTCCTGGCCGACTCGCTGTGGACGGACTTCGCCTATGGCCGCAACGCCGTCTATCCGGCCGGCCATCATGGCAATGCGATCCTGTCGCGCTACCCCATCGAGCGGTACGAAAACCATGACGTCAGCGTGGATGGGCACGAAGGCCGCGGCTTGCTCCATTGTGTGCTGCGGGTGCCGGACAGCGCGCCCGTCCATGCGATCTGCGTGCACCTGGGCTTGCTGGAACGCCATCGGGGCCAGCAATTGAATGGACTATGCGAGCTGGTCAGCCGCGACGTGCCGGCGGGCGAACCGCTGCTGATCGCGGGCGACTTCAACGATTGGCGCTTGAATGCGGACAGGTTGATGGCCGGCTGCGGCACGCAGGAAGTGTTCACCACCCGTCTTGGCCGCCCTGCCCGCACCTTCCCGGCCCGCTGGCCCTTGCTGCGGCTGGACAGAATCTATGTGCGCAGCGTGCGCGACTGGCGTCCCGTCCCCCTGGCCTCCCGCGTCTGGTCGCGCCTGTCGGATCATGTGCCGATTTCCGCGGAGATCGCGCTATGACGGCCGTTGATCTGGGTTGGCGGGAGGGCAACCGCTACACGCTGCTGGAGAATGGCGAGGTCTATTTCCCCGCGGTGCGGCGCGCCATCGACTCGGCCCAGCACGAAGTGCTGGTCGAGACCTTCATCCTGTTCGACGACAAGGTCGGGCAGGCATTGCAGCAGACGCTGATTGCCGCCGCCGGGCGCGGCGTCAGTGTGGACCTGCTGGTGGACGGCTACGGATCGGACGAATTGACGCCCGAGTTCATCGGCGCCATGACCGAAAGCGGCGTGCGCGTCCATATTTTCGACCCGCGCCCAAGGCTGCTGGGCATCCGGACCAACGTGTTCCGCCGCATGCACCGCAAGATCGTCGCGGTGGACGGCCGGTGCGCCCTGGTGGGCGGCATCAATTTCTCGGCGGACCATCTGCCGGATTTCGGCCCCGAAGCCAAGCAGGATTACGCCGTGCAGGTGGACGGGCCGTTGGCGGCCGACATTGCCGACTACGCCCGCGCGGCCTTGCAGCGGCGCCCGCCGCGCCGGTGGCGGCGGCCGCCTGCGGCATCAATGCCCGACGGCGACGGCGGCGGGCGCCTGGTGGTGCGCGACAACCTGGGCCACACGACCGACATCGAGCGCTATTACCGCGCCGGCCTGCGCGCCGCCAAGCGCGACGTGCTGATCGCCAACGCCTATTTCTTCCCCGGCTATCGACTGCTGCGAGACCTGGCCAACGCCGCGCGCCGGGGCGTCCGCGTGCGCCTGCTGCTGCAGGGCGAACCCGACATGCTGGTGGCCCGCCTTGCCGCCACGATGCTCTATGACCACCTGATGAGCGCGGGCGTCGAGATCTTCGAGTATTGCAAGCGGCCGCTGCACGGCAAGGTGGCCTGCATGGATGACGACTGGTGCACCGTGGGCTCCAGCAACCTGGATCCGCTGAGCCTGGCCTTGAACCTGGAGGCCAACGTGGTGGCGCGCGACGCGTCGCTGAACGGCGCGTTGCGCGAAAGCCTGGAGCGCCTGATCGCGCAGGACTGCAAGCCGGTCCCCAGGAGCCCGAAGCCCACCCGGGCGTTGCGGCGCTTCTGGGTAGGCGTGGTGGTATTCCACTTCCTGCGGCGCTTTCCGGCCTGGGCGGGTTCACTGCCGGCCCACAAGCCCAAGCTGCAGACCATCAAGCCCGCCCCGCCAGGCGAAGGCGAGGCGGCATGAGGGTGTTCCGCACGACGCTCATGCGCTCGCTGCGCCATCGCTGGCCGCGCATCAAGAAGGTGCTGCCCTGGCTGATACTGGCCGCGGTGGCGGGTCTGCTGTTCTATTTCGGCCGCTCCGTGGATTGGCCCGAGGTGTGGCAGGCCATGCGCCGCATTCCCCACGATGCCATCTTCATGGCGGGCGGTTTGGTCGCGCTGGGCTATCTGAGCTATGCCACGCTGGATCTGTTGGGGCGCCGCTACACGGGCCACAAGTTGCCGTGGCCGACCGTGGTGGGCGTGGCGGTGCTTAGCTACGCCTTGAACCTGAACCTGGGCGTGCTGCTCGGCGGCCTGGGTACACGCCTGCGCCTGTACGCGCGGCTGGGTTGCCGCAAGGCGGTGGCGACGCGCGTCGCCCTGTTTTCGGCGGCCTCGAACTGGATCGGCTACGCGTGGGTGGCGGGCGCGGTGTTCGTCAGCGGCGCATTGCCGGTGCCGCAAGGTTGGGATGTCGGCAGCGGCGTCCTCCGGCTGATCGGCGCGGCCATGCTGGCCGCAGGCGTCGGCTATGTGTGGGCATGCGCCCGCGCGCGCCGGCGGTCCGCCACCTGGTTCGGCCAGCGCATCACGTTGCCGCGGGCGCGCATGGCGGCGCTGCAGTGCCTGTTCGCCGGCCTGTCGTGGATGCTCATGGGGGCCGTGGCCTATGTGCTGCTGCAGGGCAAAGCCCCCTACCCGGTGGTGCTGGGCATTTTGCTGTGCTCGAGCTTTGCCGCCGTGCTGACGCGCGTGCCCGGCGGCCTGGGCACCACGGAGGCGATTTTCGTGGCCGTGCTGGCGCCGAAATTGCCGTACTCCGAGGTGCTGGGCGCCGCCTTGGCCTACCGCGCCTGCTACGCCCTGGCCCCGCTGTGCCTGGCGCTGGCCGCCTTCCCGATCGTGGAAGCGCGCATCGCATGGCGCAAGCGCCAGACGCCGGCCGCGTTGACCGGGCATGAAAAAGCGTCTTCCTAGGCGCCGGCGCCTGCCCGGGCACGCCGCTTGCTGCCATCGCCGACATGAGAAAAATCCCGCACCCGCCTGAGTCCGACCTGGTCGTCGCCTACCCTCGCCGGGCCAACGCGTCTGAACACGAGATCGCGTCCCAGGAAGCCATGGCCGCTCGCCTGGCCGCGTTGCTGGGGCGCCGGTTCAAGCCGGATTACCGGCCGAGCCGCCATCGGGACGAACCGCCCCCTTATTACGTGCCCGACCGCACGCTGATCGGCGTGGTCCGCGCCGCGCGACTGGGCATCACCCGGGCAGCGGACCTGTACGGGGGCGTCGCCCCGCATTCCTTTGTGGCGGGCAAGTCCATTACCCATGGGCTGGCCGGCCCCCATGCCAAGGCACCGAAAGCGTGGGTGGCAAGCCTGGGCGACACCTTGCGCGACGTGGTCCTGACCGGATACACGGCCTTCACCCCCCAGGACGCCGAGGCCGCCGGCCTGCTGTTGCTCAAGCGCGGACGGCTGCGCATCAAGCCCGCGGATGCCACCGCCGGGCGTGGTCAAGTCGTCGTGCGCAACGCGGCCGAATTGCGCACGGCGCTGGCGGACCAATCGGCCACGGCCATGCGCAGGCTCGGCCTGGTGCTCGAGGAAGACCTGGAAGACGTCACGACCTACAGCGTCGGTTGGGCGCGCGTAGGCAAGATGGAAATCTCGTACGTCGGCACCCAGTCGCTGACGCCGGACAATACGGGCGTGCCGGTATACGGCGGATCGGAATTGCGGCTGGCGCGGGGCGGCTTTGACGCCCTTCGGGCATTGGATCTGGAACCCCGGGAACGGCAGGCCGTGGACATGGCCTGCCACTACGACGCCGCGGTGTCGACCGCGTATCCCCAACTGTTCGCCTCGCGGCGCAATTACGACGTGGCGTTCGGCCGCAACGCGGCGGGCGAAACACGGGGCGGCGTCCTGGAGCAATCATGGCGTGCGGGCGGCGCCAGCCTGGCCGAACTGGCCGCCATGCAGGCATTCGCCCTGTCGCCGGCGATGGCGTCGGTGCGCGCCGCTACCCGTGAACGCTACGGCCCGGATGCGCCCCGACCGATCCCGCAGCATCTGGTCTTCCATGGGGAGGATTCCGCCGTCGGCCACATCAGCAAGTCCGGCGGCGTGTTGGAGGACACCGATGGCGGCGCATAGCGATCCCATCGCGCTATCGGTCGACGGCCAGACCCTTGACGGCACATTCCTGACGCCGGAAGACAAAGTGCCCGGCGTGCTCTTCATCCATGGGTGGGGCGGCAGCCAGGCCTTCGACCTGAACCGCGCCAAGGGGATTGCCGCGCTGGGATGCGTCTGCCTGACGTTCGACCTGCGCGGCCACGCCGCCACCCGCGAGCAGCAATTGCAGGTCACCCGGGAAGACAATCTGCGCGACGTGGTGGCGGCCTACGACCGCCTGGCCGCGCACCCGTCGCTGGACTCCGGGTCGGTGGCGGTGGTGGGCAGCAGCTATGGCGGCTATCTGGCCGCCCTGCTCAGCAGCCTGCGCCGCGTGCGGTGGCTGGCCTTACACGTGCCGGCCCTGTATCTGGATGACGAATGGCTGTTGCCCAAGAACCAGTTGAACCGCGAGACGCTGCGCGCGTACCGCAACAGCTACGTCCCGCCGGAGTCGAATCGGGCCCTGAAGGCCTGCGCGGATTTCGCGGGCGACGTGCTGATCGTCGAGGCCGAACACGATACGTTCATTCCCCACTCCACCATCATGAGCTACCGCTCGGCGTTTCGCCGGTCGCATTCGCTGACGCACCGCATCATCGACGGCGCGGACCACGCGCTCACGGAAAAAACGGCGCAGCGCGCCTATACCTCGATCCTGGTCAACTGGGTGACGGAAATGGTGACCGGCGCGCGGATCGCGGACCCGCGGCCGGTTCCGTGACGCCGGAGCCTGGCGGCCCCGGGCATCATGGCCTGCCGTGATGGCCTACCAATAGATGTCCTGCTTGTAATAGGTGTGCAGGCTCCTCGCCCACGTCTCGTCCGCCATGCTGGGCCAATTGTCCTTGTCGAACCCCGGCGCGTTCTTCAGGGTCTCCTTGTCGACGTTCAACACGAAGCACTTGCGGTCGGTGTCCAGCGTCAACGCGCCCCAGGGGATCGCGAACAGCTTGTCGCCGATGCCCAGCACGCCGCCGCGCGACAGGACCGCATAGGCCACGCGTCCGCGCGGCACGTCGATCATGATGTCCTTGATCGATCCCAGTTCCTCGCCGGCCGAGTTGTATACGTCATTACCTTCCAACGTATCGGCCGCCATGACCTGCGGACCCGGGCCGGTCGGGTTGCTCTTGGGGCCGCCCACGATGTTGGTCTGAGTTTCCATGGTCTATCTCCTTTGCCGGGGCATGCGCCCCGCGTTGTGGTGGTAGGAGCCTGTTCCTCCGCAAGCGCCGTGCCGCACGCGGCCCTAGCTTGCCCACCATTGCTTGATCGTTGCGCGCAGCGCCGCGGCGCCGGTGGCGGCGTCCTCCTTGCGCAGCGCCGCCAGGTAGGCGCCGAACTGCTTGACCGAGATATGCGGCGGCATCGGCGGCACTTCCGGGTCCGTAACCATTTCCAGCACGACCGGCCGTGCGGCGGACAGCGCACGGTCCCAGGCGGGACCGACGTCGTCCGGTTCGGTCACGCGTATTCCCTCCAGCCCCAGCATGCGGCCATATTCGGCGTAGGAGAACGGCGGCAGCCACTGCGAGTCGCCAAAGCGCGGATCGCCGCCCATGACGCGTTGCTCCCAGGTCACCAGGTTCAAATCGCCGTTGTTCAGCACCAGCACGACCAGCGTGGGGTTGGCCCAGCCCTTCCAGCGATGGGCGATCGTGATCAGTTCATTGATGCCCAGCATCTGCATGGCGCCATCGCCCACCAGCGCGACGACCGGACGGCCCGGATGCGCCAGCTTGGCCGCCAGCGCGTAGGGCACGCCGCAGCCCATGCTGGCCAGGCCGCCCGATACCGATCCCATCATGCCGTCGCGCAACTGCACGTCGCGCGCGTACCAGTTGGCGGCCGAGCCGGAATCGCAGGTGACGATGCATTGCGGCGGCAAACGGCGGGACAGCTCAACGAACGGCCGCTGGGGATTGATGCCGTTGGCCTGCACCATCGCGCGGTCCACGACCGTCTCGCGCCAGCGGGCCACGCGCTTTTCGATCCCCTTGCGCCAACGGTCGGACTTTTTTTCCTCCAGCCGGGGCAGCAAGGCCTGCAAGGTCAGGCGCGCATCACCGACCAGCCCGGCCTCGACCGGATAGCGCAGGCTGAGCTTGCGGCCGTCCACGTCGATCTGCACGGCCCGGGCCTGCCCTTCCTTGGGCAGGAATTCGGCATAGGGAAACGAGGTGCCCACCATCAGCAAGGTGTCGCACTCGTTCATCATTTCCCAGCTGGGTTGCGTGCCCAAAAGGCCGATGGCGCCCGTCACGTAAGGCAATTCATCCGGCACGACCGCCTTGCCCAGCAGCGCTTTGGCCACGCCTGCCCCCAGGCGCTGCGCCACGGCCTGCACGTCGGCGCCGGCGTCCAGCGCGCCCGCGCCCACCAGCATCGCGACGCGCTCCCCCCGGTTCAGGATGGCGGCGGCGTTTTCCAGCGCCGCGTCCGGCGGCACGGCCGCGTGCGAGGTCAGGCCGATGCCAGTATGCACCGTCCCGTGCTCGCGGGGCGGCGTTTCGACCGCCTCCAGGTCCTGCACGTCGTTGGGAAAGATCAGGCACGTCACGCCGCGCCGCTCCATGGCGATGCGCATGGCGCGGTCCACCATATGCCGCGCCTGCAACGGCGAGGTCACCATATGGACGAAGTCGTGCGCCACGTCCTTGAACAGGCTGACCAGATCCACCTCTTGCTGGTAGTCGCCGCCCAGGGCGCTGCGGGCCTGCTGCCCCACGATCGCCACCACGGGCTGATGGTCCAGCTTGGCGTCGTACAGGCCGTTGAGCAGATGGATGGCCCCGGGGCCGGACGTCGCCAGGCAAACCCCGACCTGGCCCGTGAACTTGGCATGGGCACATGCCATGAACGCCGCCCCTTCTTCGTGGCGCGCCTGGACGAATTCCAGTTCCTCGTTTCGGCCGAACGCGCCGATCAGCCCGTTGATCCCGTCGCCGGGGTAGCCGAACACGCGTTGCACCCCCCATTCGCCGAGCCGGGCAAGAACAAAATCGGAAACGGTTTTCAAGTTGACGCTCCTTTGCATGATCCGCAGGAAACGCGGCGCGCCGCAATCGCCATGCCCGGCCGCCGCCTCGTCCCCGAAATGCTGCGCCGCTCCCAGTTTTACAAACGTCAGCAACAACGACACCCGACGGTCCCCGAATACGCAACACCTCTTGAACGCAAGGCCGTGGGCACGCGTCTTGCGCATCGATGGCCTTACGGAATCGGGCCCCCTTTTTCAGCGGCCCTCCGACCTTCCCCCCGGAGCAACAAGCATGGCGACGACGACAATACTCATAGTGGCTGCTGAAGCATTCCCCCTGGCCAAGACTGGCGGGCTTGGGGACGCCATCACCGGCATGGCCCGCGCACTGTCCGAACGCGGCCTGACCGCAACCATCCTGCTGCCCGCCTACCGCGGCGTGGCCAGCCGTCTGGACGGACCGCACGAAGTGGCCTGGCTGGAAGATCTGCCTGGCGGCGATGCGCGTCTGCTGGCCGGGGTCTGCCCCGTGTCGGAGCTGCCCTTCCTGCTGCTGGAGAACGACGCGCTCTACAACCGCAGCGGCCTGTATATGGATGATGACGGCCGCGAACACGGCGACAACGGCTTGCGCTATGCCGCGCTGTGCCATGCAGCGGTGCGGATCGCGCGCGGCCTGCCGGGCCTGCCCCGCCCCACGGTGGTGCACGCGCACGATTGGCACGCGGCCCTGACGCCGATGCTGCTGCGCGAGGCCCGCATCGCCGACGTGAAAAGCGTGCTGACCATCCACAACCTGGCATTCCAGGGGCAGTTCCCGCTGGCGGACGCCGCCGCGATGGGCATCCCGCCCGCCTGCCGAAGCGAAGACACCATGGTGGCCTGGGACAAGCTCAACTTCATGAAGGCCGGCATTCGCCATGCCGACCGCGTGACGACCGTCAGCCGCACGTATGCCCGCGAGATCCTGACCCCCGCGTTCGGTTGCGGGCTGGACGGGCTGCTGCGCGAACGGGCCGCCGACCTGATGGCGATCCCCAACGGCATCGATACCGAGCTCTGGGACCCGTCGCGCGACCAGCAGCTGGGGCAGTTGCGCTATCACGCCGGCGACCTCGCCAACAAGCGGCTGTGCAAGACGGTCCTGCAGCGGGAATTCGATCTGCAGCCGGACCCGCAGGCCACGCTGGTTGTCCTGGGCAGCCGGCTGACCGAGCAGAAGATGGCGGACGTCGCGGCCGAAGCCTTGCCCCGCGCGCTGGACGCGCACCCGGAAATGCAGGTGGCCATCCTGGGCCAGGGCGACCGCCGGCTGGAAGGCGCGCTGGCATCGCTGGCGGGGCGCTACCCCGAACGCTGCGCAACCCGCATCGGGTACAACGAGACCGGCGCGCACCGGCTGCACGCGGGCGGAGACATCCTGCTGCATGGCAGCCGTTTCGAGCCGTTCGGTTTGACCCCGTTGTACGCCATGCGCTACGGCACCGTGCCGATCGGGTCGCGCGTGGGGGGCATGGCCGACACGATCAACGACCCGGGCGCGGATGCGCCGCTGACGGCGATGGCGTTCGCCAACGGCCTGCTGTTTGACGGCGACGCGCCCGACGCCATGGCCGACGCGCTGTCGCGCGCGATGCACCTGCGCCGCCATCCCACCTTGTGGCGGGCCATGCAACGCAACGCCATGACCAGCGATTTCAGCTGGCAGCGCGCCGTCGGCCCCTACGAGGAACTGCTCAATTCGCTGGCGGGCCATCCCGTGCCAGAGGACGCCGCCGCAGCTGCCGCGCCCGTCGCCGCGGAACTTCGCCGCGCTCGGCAGGCGCGCGGCTCGATGCCGATGCCCCGTTGAGGCGGACACCTATGGCTGCTGCCCACCGACCCGTCCCGGCCCCGCAGGCGCCCTTGCGCATCTGCCATGCGCCGCAAGGCTTGCCGGACCCTGCGCCGGCGGCAGCAGGCGCGGACGCGCTGGAGGCCAGACTTACCCGCATCCGGCAGGCCGGCTTCGACGCCGTACTGATCCCCGCGCCGTGGCTGTTGCCGGCCGGCGCCCATTCCCTGGCGCCCGTCGACGCGGACCTGAGTGCAATCGGGAGCCGGACGGAACCCATCACCGACCGGCTCTCGCGGCTTTCCCAGGCCACGGCGGCCCAGGATCTGAAGCTGATGGTCCGGCTGAGGTTCGACCGGGTGTCGGTGGAGGCCGGCGCGGGCACCGCGCCGCCGGGCTGGTATCGCGCCCATCCTGAAGACCCGGCGCGGGACCCCCGGATGCCGGTCAGCGACCGGGGCCTGATGCCGCTGCAAGACCATCCGCCGGCAGGCTTTGCGGCACGCTGGGCGGCGCGGCTGTCGGGCTGGGCCGACGCGGGCGTGTCGGGCTTCCTGTTCGATGCGCCGCAGTGCCTGCCGGCCCATGCCTGGCAGGAATTGCTGGCCACGCTGCGGCAGCACGCGCCCCCGCCCGCGTGCCTGGCATGGACGCCCGGCCTCAACCCCCAGCAACTGGACGCGTTGCGCGACGCCGGCTTCGACGGCGTGTTCTCGTCCCTGCCGTGGTGGGACTACAAATCCGCCTGGCTGGCCGAAGAGGCTGCGCGGCTGGAGCGCGTCGCCCCCGTCCTGGCCAGCGTGTCTCCCCTGGACGCCGTGAAGGCAGGCCCAGCCCGCACCGACCCGCGCAGCGCCTGGGCCGCCGCCTTCACGGCGTGCGGCTGGGTGGCCGACGAAGCGGACATCGACCCGCCCGGCCCGGCAGAGGACGTCAACCACTGGCTCGGCGCCCAACCGCTGCCGACCGGCCCGCCCCATGTGCTGGCCGGCCGCGACGGCCGGGCGACGCTGGTGCTGCGCGAGGCGGCGGAAGGCGCCACCGCCATTCTTGCCCTGAATCCCGCCGCCGCCGCGCCTGCCCAGCTTGATTGGGATGCCGTGGCGTCCAGTTTGCCCGCCGGCGACATCCTGCCGCATCGCGAAGGCGACGCTCGCGCGCTTGACGCCGACGCGCTGCCCCCTGCCGGCTGCGCCGTCATGGCGGTGACGCCCATGCCGCCGGTCCGCGAATCCTCCCGCCACCCCGGACCGCGTACCGAAGGCGGGGCCGGCCTGCGCATTGCCATCGAAAGCGTCTCGCCTGCCGTCGACGACGGCGCGCATCCCGTCAAATGCGTCGTGCACGAGCGCGTCACGGTGCAGGCGGATCTGCTGATGGACGGCCACGACCGCATCGCCGCCGAACTGCGCTGGCGCGCGGCCGACGAGCCGCAATGGCGCCGGGTTCCTCTGCGCCTTGTGACCAACGACCGCTGGCAAGCCAGCTTCCGTCCGCGCCGCGTCGGCCCGCACGAGTTCCAGGTAGCGGCGTGGTTCGACGTCTGGCAGACATACCACCATGACCTGGACGTCAAGCACCGGGCCGGCCTCGATCTGCGGCTGGAAGTCGCCGAAGGCGCGCAGTTGCTGCGCGAGGCTGACAAGCGGGCGGCCCGGCAAGCGTCCCCGGACGCCAGCGTCGCCACCCTCAAACGCGTCCTGAACGCACTGCCCGATGCCTTGACCGACGCCGCGCCGACGGACGAGCAGATCGCCCTGCTGCTTGGCGCCGACCTGGCGCGCGCCATGCACGAACTGGACGCGCATCCTTTTGAATCCGTCACGGCGCTGCGCTATCCCGTCTGGGTGGACCGGCCCCAAGCCGCCCACGGCGCATGGTATGAACTCTTCCCGCGCTCGCAGGCGCGCGAACCCGGGCGTCACGGCACGTTCGACGACGTCATCGGGCGGCTGCCCGACATCCGTGAAATGGGGTTCGACGTGCTGTACCTGCCGCCCATCCACCCCATCGGCCTGCGCAACCGAAAAGGCCGCAACAACAGCCTGACCGCGGGACCGGACGATGTCGGCAGCCCCTACGCCATCGGCTCGGCCGAGGGCGGGCACGACGCCATCGAGCCCAAGCTGGGCACGCTTGCGGACTTCCTGCGCCTGGTAGGCGCGGCCCAAGGCCATGGCATGGAAGTGGCGCTGGACTTCGCCATCCAGTGCTCGCCCGACCACCCGTGGCTGGCGGCGCATCCCGACTGGTTCTCGTGGCGCCCCGACGGATCGCTGCGCTATGCCGAGAACCCGCCGAAGAAATACCAGGACATCGTGAACGTCTCGTTCTACGGCGGGCCGCCCCGCCGGGCCCGCAAGCTGGCGCTGTGGCGGGCGCTGCGCGACGTGGTGCTGTTCTGGGTCGACAACGGCGTGCGCATATTCCGGGTGGACAACCCCCACACCAAACCGCTGCCGTTTTGGCAATGGCTGATCGCCGAGGTGCATGGCCAGCATCCCGACGTGCTGTTCCTGTCCGAAGCCTTCACCCGCCCCAAGATGATGTACCGGCTGGCGAAGGTGGGGTTCACGCAGTCTTACACTTATTTCACTTGGCGCAACGACCGGGCCGAACTGCAGGCCTATCTGGAAGAAATCTCGCGGCCGCCGCCAGCGGACTTCTTCCGGCCGCATTTCTTCGTCAACACGCCGGACATCAACCCGCTGTTCCTGCAGACCTCGGGCCGCGCCGGCTTCCTGATCCGCGCCGCGCTGGCCGCGATGGGCTCGGGCCTGTGGGGCATGTATAGCGGGTTCGAATTGTGCGAGGCCGCGCCCATACCGGGCAAAGAGGAATACCTGGATTCCGAAAAGTACGAACTGCGCCCGCGCGACTGGCATCAGCCCGGCAATATCCGCGCCGACATCACGCGCCTGAACCAGATCCGGCGCGCCAATCCCGCGTTGCAGACGCATCGCGGCCTGACGGCGATCCCCAGCGGCAACGACCGCGTGCTGGCCTTCGTGAAGGCGACGCCGGGACTGGGCAACGTCGTGCTCACGGTGATCAGCCTGGACCCTTTCCACCCGCAGACCGCGCATCTGGACGCCCCGCTGTGGCTATTCGCCGACGCCGGCCCGGCGCAGCTGGCGGCCGAAGACCTGCTGACGGACAGCCGCGAGACCTGGCGCGGCGCGGCGCGCGCCGTGACGCTGTCCCCCGACCAACCCTATCGCGTCTGGCGCCTGTCCCTCAATGGTTGACGCCGAACGGAGCCCGACAAATGATCAGTGAAACCCAGCCCATCAAGGACGACGGCCTTTGGTACAAGGACGCGGTCATCTACCAGCTGCATGTGAAGTCGTTCTTCGACTCCAATGACGACGGGGTGGGAGACGTGCCCGGCCTGATCATGAAGCTGGACTACATCGCCAGCCTGGGCGTGAACACGATCTGGCTGCTGCCCTTTTACCCCTCGCCCCGGCGCGACGACGGCTACGACATCGCGGACTACCGCGGCGTGCACCCCGACTATGGCACCGTGGCGGATGTGCGCAAGCTCATCCGCGAGGCCCACGCGCGGGGTTTGCGCGTCATCACCGAGCTGGTCGTGAACCATACGTCGGACCAGCACCGGTGGTTCCAGCGCGCCCGCACGTCGCGCCCGGGATCGGCGGCGCGTAATTTCTACGTCTGGTCGGACAACGACAAGGCCTATGCCGGCACCCGCATCATCTTCTGCGACACGGAGAAATCCAACTGGACGTGGGACCCCGAAGCCAACGCCTATTTCTGGCACCGCTTCTATTCCCATCAGCCCGACCTGAACTACGACAATCCGCAGGTCCTGAAGGAAGTACTGTCGGTCATGCGCCACTGGCTGGACATGGGCGTGGACGGGCTGCGCCTGGACGCCGTGCCCTATCTGGTCGAACGCGAAGGCACCAACAACGAGAACCTGCCCGAGACGCACCAGGTCCTCAAGCAAATACGCGCGGTGATCGACGCCGAATACCCGGGCCGCCTGCTCCTGGCCGAGGCCAACCAGTGGCCCGAGGACGCCCAGGAATACTTCGGCAGCGGCGACGAATGCCATATGTCGTTCCACTTTCCGCTGATGCCGCGCATGTACATGGCGATCGCGCAGGAGGACCGCTTTCCGATCACCGACATCATCCGCCAGACGCCCGACATCCCGGCCACCTGCCAATGGGCCATTTTCCTGCGCAACCACGACGAGTTGACGCTGGAGATGGTGACAAGCCGCGAACGCGACTATCTGTGGAGCGTGTACGCCGCCGACCCGCGCGCCCGTATCAACCTGGGCATCCGCCGCCGGCTGGCCCCCTTGCTGGAGCGCGACCGCCGGCGGGTAGAACTGATGAACAGTCTGCTGCTGTCGATGCCCGGCACGCCGGTGCTGTACTACGGCGATGAGCTGGGCATGGGCGACAACGTGCACCTGGGCGACCGCGACGGCGTGCGCACGCCGATGCAATGGTCGCCCGACCGCAACGGCGGCTTCTCGCGCGCTGATCCCGAACGCCTGCCCTTGCCCGTGTTGATGGGCCCGCTTTACGGCTACGAGGCCGTCAACGTCGAAGCCCAGCAGCGCGACCCGCATTCGCTGCTTAACTGGACGCGGCGCATGCTGGCGCAACGGCGCCAGACGCATGCGTTCGGCCGCGGCACGCTGCGCTTCATCCTGGCCGGCAACCGCAAGATCCTGGCCTACCTGCGGCAATGGAACGACACCATCATCCTGTGCGTGGCGAACCTGTCCAATGCCGCGCAGCCCGTCGAACTGCCGTTGCAGGCGTTCAACGGCCGGGTGCCCGTCGAAATGCTGGGCGGCACGCCGTTCCCCGCCATCGGCGAACTGCCTTATCTGCTGACGCTGCCGCCCTATGGCTTTTACTGGATGGACCTGAGCGCGGACGCGGCGCCGCCCGGATGGCATGCCAGCGGCCCCGCCCAGATGCCCGAACTGACGACGCTGGTGCTGAAGTCGCGCGGCGGCGCCGCCCTGACCGATTCGTCGCGCGCCACACTGGAAAACGAAGTCCTGCCCGAGTACCTGGCGCGTCAGCGCTGGTTTCCCGGTTCGCATGCGCCCGCCCGCGCCCGCCTGGCCTACGCCACGCCCTTCACGGCCACGGGCGGGGAATACTACTGGGCCGAGGTCGAACCCGAAGACGGCGTGGATGGCTTGCGCGCCCAGGCGCCCTTCGTCCTGGTGTGGGACGAAACGGCACAGGTGCAGTACCCCATCGCGCGCGTGCGCCGGGGCGCCGAAGTCGGCACGCTTGCCGATGCCTTCCTGCAACCCGGCTTCGTGCTGGGCGTGGTCGAGGCGTTGCGCGCCAGCCGCGAGCTGGACGGCCGCGCCGCCGGCAAGCCGGGCGACAAGCCCGGCATCATCCGCTACCTGCCCGAGCCCGGCCTGGCGGAGGTGGAATTCGGCGAGGAACCCGCGCTGCAGTGGATCAGCGGCGAGCAATCCAACAGCTCGGTCATCATCGGCGGCCACGCCATCCTGAAGCTGATCCGCAACGTCCAGCCCGGCGTCTCGCCGGAAGTCGAATTGACGCGCCACCTGACCCGCGCCGGCTACGCGAACATTCCCGCGCTGCTGGGCGAGGTGCTGCGGATTGACGCCGACGGCGTGCCGCATACGCTTGCCGTGCTGCACGCGTTCGTCACCAACGAAGGCGACGCCTGGACGTGGACGCTGGACTTCCTGAAACGCACCTTGGGCGCCGCGCTGCTGGGCGGCGACAGCCCCGACGAGTTCGAGGCCTCCCTGGAGGGATACACCGTCATGGCGGCCACGATCGGACGACGCCTGGCCGAATTGCACAACGCCCTGGCGCAGCCGTCTGACGACCCCGCCTTCGCGCTGCGCACGGCGACAAAAGCAGACACAGAGGGACACGCCGCCCGGATCATTGCCCAGCTGAACCGCGCGGAGCAAGACCTGCGCGCGGTGCTGGACACCCTGGAGGCCCCTTCGCACGCCTGCGCGCAGTGGTTCTTCGAACATCACGCGCGCCTGGTCAAACAGGTCGACGCCATGGCCAAGGCGCTGACCGGCGCCCCGCTGATCCGGGTGCACGGCGACTTCCATCTGGGCCAGGTGCTGGTGGCGCAGACCGATGCCTACCTGATCGACTTCGAAGGCGAGCCGATCCAGAGCCTGGAGGCGCGCCGGCAGGTCAACACCCCCTACAAGGACGTGGCCGGCATGCTGCGTTCGTTCGACTATGCCGCGGCGTCCATCGCGCGGGGCGATCCCCTGGGCGGCGCGCCCACGGACGCCAACGCGGGGCCGGCGGATACGCCTGCCGCGCCCGGCGCGCCCGTGGAACTGCGCGATACCTTGCTGGCGCGCTTCGGCTCCCGCTCGGCGGAGGCCTTTCTGCAGGGCTACCAGGAGGCCACCAGCACCGCCATCGCCTTGCCGCCCGCGCAGGAAGATCCGTTGCTGAAACTGGCCGTGCTGGAAAAGGCCGCCTACGAGGTCAGCTATGAAGCCGCGCACCGTCCCGACTGGATTTCCATCCCCCTATGCGCGCTGACCGGGCTGGCGCGCGAACTGCTGCAGGCTGCCGCGATCAGCAGCGAGGAACACGCACAATGAACAGCACCGCCAACGCCACGTTGCCGCCCCGCGCCAAGCCGGCCGGTCAGGTCGATCCGGCAACCCTTGCCGCGCTGGCTTGCGGCCTGCATGCCGACCCGTTCTCGGTGCTCGGCCCCCACGAGGGCGTGGTCCGGACGCTGGCGCCCGGCGCGGCCGCGGTAGAGGTCGTCACGCCGGACGGGCGGCGCGTAGCGCTGCAAGAGCAGGCGCACGGGCTGTACACCGGTTCGGCCCCGAGCGCCTGCCCCGGTCAGCCGGGCTCGTACCAATTGGCGATCGAATGGCCGGATGCGGAACAAGTGACCCCTGACCCTTATGCGTTCGGCCCCATGCTGTCTGCCCGGGACCTGGATGCGCTTGCCAGCGGAGACTGGCGCGCCGCGCTGGAACTGCTGGGGGCCAAGCTGGCCGACATGGACGGCATCGCCGGCCTGCGTTGCGCGGTATGGGCGCCCAATGCGCGCCGCGTGGCGGTCGTGGGCGACTTCAACAGCTGGGACGGCCGCCGCCACCCGATGCGCTTGCGCCACGCCGCCGGCGTCTGGGAACTGTTCATTCCCGGCATCCAGGCCGGTGACCGGTACAAGTTCGCCATCACCGACGCCAATGGCGCCATCGCGCTCAAGGCCGATCCCATGGCGCGCCGCGCCCAGGCGGCCCCGGCCACGGCATCCGTCGTGGACGACCCCTCACCCTACCCCTGGACGGACGACGCATGGATGCGAACCCGCGCCGCGCGCCAAGCGCGCCAAGCCCCTATTTCCATCTACGAAGTGCACGCCGGCTCCTGGCTCGCGCCCGATGGCGCGCCTTGCGTCTGGGACCAGTTGGCCGACAAGCTGCCCGCCTACGCGCACGCCATGGGGTTCTCGCATGTCGAGTTGATGCCGATCATGGAGTATCCGTTCGGCGGTTCCTGGGGCTACCAGCCGCTGGGCCTGTTCGCGCCGTCCGCGCGCTTTGGGCCGCCCGACGCCTTCGCGCGCTTCATCGACCGCTGCCACGCCGCCGGCATCGGCGTCATCCTGGATTGGGTTCCCGCCCATTTTCCCGATGACCCCCACGGCTTGGCGCGCTTTGACGGCTCGCCGCTCTATGAATACGCGGACCCGCGCGAAGGCTATCACCCGGACTGGAACACGCTGGTCTACAACCTGGGCCGCACCGAGGTCAAAGCCTTCATGATCGCCAGCGCCATGCACTGGCTGCGGCGTTTCCATATCGACGGCCTGCGGGTGGACGCGGTGGCGTCCATGCTGTATCGCGACTACAGCCGCCAGCCCGGCGAATGGATCCCGAACCGCCACGGCGGGCGCGAAAACCTGGAAGCCGTCGCGTTCCTGCAGGAGTTGAACGCCACGGTCCGCGAAGAAGCACCCGACACCATCGTCGTGGCCGAGGAATCCACCGCCTGGCCCGGCGTCACCGCGCCGGTGCAAGAAGGCGGCCTGGGCTTTCACTACAAATGGAACATGGGCTGGATGCACGACACGCTGCGCTATCTGCATGAAGATCCCGTGCACCGCAAGCACCATCACCACGACATCACCTTCGGCATGGCCTACGCCTATTCCGAACGCTTCGTCCTGCCCCTTTCGCACGACGAAGTGGTGCACGGCAAGGGCTCGCTGCTGAACAAGATGCCCGGCGACCGCGCGGCCAAGCTGGCGAACCTGCGCGCCTACCTGGGCTTCATGTGGGCGCATCCGGGCAAGAAGCTGCTGTTCATGGGCGGCGAACTGGCCAGCCCGACCGAGTGGAACCACGATGCCGCGCTGGATTGGAATCTGCTGGACGACCCCGGCCACAAGGGCGTGCAGCGCCTGGTCGCCGACCTGAACCGGCTGTATCGGGAAACGCCCGCGCTGCACGAGCTGGACACCGACCCGGCGGGCTTTTCCTGGGTGGTGATGGACGACGCCGACAACAGCGTCGCCGCATTCCTGCGCCAGGCCGGCGGATCGCTGGTGCTGGCCGTGTCGAATTTCACGCCCGTGGCGCGCCATGGCTACCGCGTCGGCGTGCCGATGGCCGGAGGCTGGAGGGAAACACTGAACACCGACGCGGGCTGCTACGGCGGCTCGGGCCAGGGCAACCAGGGCGCCGCGCTCACCGTGGCGGAACCTTCGCACGGCCACGCGCAGTCGCTGCCCCTGACGCTGCCGCCGCTCTCCACCCTTTTCCTCACGCTACAAGGCTGATCCATGGACCCCTCACAATTGACCCGCCTTACCACCGGCCAGCCGTACCCGTTGGGCGCGGTCAGCGACGGCCTGGGCGTGAACTTCGCCGTCTTCTCCGCCAACGCCACGCGCATCGAGTTGTGCGTGTTCGACGCGCGCGGCCGCAAGGAGCTTCGGCGCTTCGATCTGCCGGAATGCACGGACGAGGTCTGGCACGGCTACCTGCCGGACGCCCAGCCTGGCCTGGTCTATGGCTACCGCGCGCACGGCCCCTATGACCCCCGCAACGGCCACCGCTTCAATCCGCACAAGCTGCTGCTGGATCCCTACGCACGCCAGCTGACCGGTCCGGCCAGCTGGAGCGACGCGCTCTTCGGCTACCGGCTGAACCACGCGCGCGCCGACTTGTCGATGGACCGCCGCGACAGCGCGCCGGCCATGCCCAAGGCGATCGTGACGGAAGACATCCCGTTCAACTGGGGCAACAGCAAGGCGCCGCACACGCCATGGGTGGACACCACGATCTACGAAGTGCATCTGCGCGGCGTGTCGATGCAGCGCGAAGACCTGCGCCAGCCGCTGCGCGGCACCTGCGCCGCACTGGCCGACCCGCGCTTCATCGAGCACCTGCACCGCCTGGGTGTCACCGCTGTCGAACTGCTGCCGGTGCACGCCTTCCTGCAGGACCGGTTCCTGCTGGAGCGCGGCCTGCGCAATTACTGGGGCTACAACACGCTGTCGTTCTTCGCGCCCGAGCCCGCGTACCTGCAGCGCGGTCCCAATGACCTGCGCCAGGCGGTCCGCCGCCTGCACGCCGCCGGGCTCGAAGTGATCCTGGACGTGGTCTACAACCACACTTGCGAAGGCAGCGAGCTTGGCCCCACGCTGTCCTGGCGCGGGCTGGACAACGCCAGCTATTACCGCCTGATGCCGGGCGAAGAGCGCTACTACATCAACGACACCGGCTGTGGCAATACGGTGAACCTGTCGCACCCGCGCGTCCTGCAGATGGTGATGGATTCGCTGCGCTACTGGACGGATTCGTATGGCGTGGACGGCTTCCGCTTCGACCTGGGCGTGACGCTTGGGCGCGAGGGCACGGGCTTCGACCCGGGGTCGGGCTTTTTCGACGCCCTGTTGCAAGACCCGGTGCTGGCCGGCGTGAAACTGATCTCGGAACCGTGGGACATCGGGCCGGATGGCTATCAGCTGGGCAACCACCCGCCCGGGCTGGCGGAATGGAACGACCGCTACCGCGACACGGTGCGGCGCTATTGGCGCGGCGATGAAGGCATGCGCGGCGACATGGCGGCCAGGCTGTGCGGTTCGCGCGACGTCTTCGACCGGCGCCATCGCCGGCCTTGGGCCAGCGTCAACTTCGTGGCATCCCACGACGGCTTCACGACGCAAGACCTGGTGAGCTATGACGGCAGCCACAACGAGGCCAATGGCGAAGGCGGCAACGACGGCCACGGCGAGAACTACAGCCACAACTGGGGCGAGGAAGGGCCGACGCAGGACGAAGCCATCCTGGAACGGCGCGGTCAAGTGCAGCGGGCGCTTCTGGCGACGCTGTTCCTGTCCGACGGCACGCCGATGATGCTGGCCGGGGACGAATTCGGCAACAGCCAGGACGGCAACAACAATGCGTACTGCCAGGACAGCCCCCTGTCGTGGCTGGACTGGACGCTGGCGCAAAGCGATGCCGGCCGCGCCTTGAGCCATTTCGTGGCGCGTGCCGTGGCGTTGCGCCGCGACCATCCCAGCTTGCGCGCCGCGCGCTTTGGCGACGCCGCCCAGGAAATCTGCCCGGGTGTCGCGGCCATCGGCTGGTTCGACACCGCCGGCGGCCCGATCGGCCAGGAGGCCTGGGACGACCCGCAAGCGCTCACCATGGCGCTGCGCCGCGCCGCGCTGCGCGAAGACGGCAGCGCGGACATCACGCTGCTGCTGCTGAATCCGGGCGCCGAACCCGCCGTTTTCACCCTGCCCCCGCCCGCGCAACCGTGGATCCGGGAACTGGATTCCGCCACGCAGGTCCCGGCGGCGCCGGTCGCCGAGACCGACGTCACCGTGCAGGCGCACAGCCTCGTGCTGCTGTCGGCCACCTGCATTCCCGGAGCGTCGTCATGACGGCCTGGCCCGAGCCCTACACCCATGGCGCGCTGCCCCTGCCCGACGGGGGCACGCGCTTTCGCCTGTGGGCGCCCACCGCGCCCGCCGGGCTGGCCTTGCTGATCGACGGACGCGACCCGATCCCCCTGCGCCCCGACGCGGAGGGCTACGCCCAGACCGACGTCGATTGCCCGCCGGGCACCCGCTACCGCTACCGCATCGGCGACGGATTGGCCGTGCCGGACCCGGCCTCGCGCCAGCAAGACGGCGACGTGCACGGCGCCAGCATCGTCGCCGAGCCCGACACGTATGCCTGGCAGCACCCGGCCTGGCATGGCCGGCCGTGGGAGGAATCCGTCATCTACGAAGCGCACGCGGGCCTGGCGGGCGGCTTTGCGGGCTTGGCAGACCGGCTGCCGGCGCTGGCGGCGTTGGGCGTCACCGTCATCGAACTGATGCCCGTCGCGGATTTCCCCGGCCCGCGCAACTGGGGCTATGACGGCGTGCTGCCCTACGCGCCGGACGCGGCCTATGGGCCCCCGGACGCGCTCAAGCATCTGGTGGACACGGCGCACGGCCTGGGGATGAGCATGATGCTGGACGTGGTCTACAACCATTTCGGCCCGGACGGCAATTACCTGCCGCAGTACGCCGCGCCCTTCTTCCGCAACGACGTGGCCACGCCGTGGGGCAACGCCATCGATTTCCGCCAGCCGGCGGTGCGCCGCTATTTCGAAGAGAACGCCTTGTATTGGCTGACGGAGTTCCGTTTCGACGGCCTCCGGCTGGACGCCGTGCACGCGATCTCGGACCCGGACTGGCTGGTCGAGCTGGCGCAATTCGTCCGCGGACAGATCCCCGCGCAACGCCACGTCCATCTGGTCCTGGAAAACGACGACAACCGCGCCAGCCTGCTCGTCCAGGGGTTCGACGCCCAATGGAATGACGACGCGCACCATGTGCTGCATCACCTGTTGACTGGCGAATCGCATGGCTACTATGCCGACTATGCGAACCGCCCGGCCGAGGCCCTGGCGCGGTGCCTGGCGCAAGGCTGGCTCTACCAGGGCCAGCCTTCGCCCTTTCGCCAGGGCGCCCCACGCGGCGAACCCAGCGGCCATCTGCCCCCCACGGCGTTCGTCCTCTTCCTGCAGAACCACGACCAGACCGGCAACCGGGCCGCTGGCGAGCGCTTGACGGTGTTGGCCGAAAACACGGAACGCCTGCGCGCCGCCGTCGCGCTGCAACTGCTTGCGCCGCAGATTCCGCTGATCTTCATGGGCGAGGAATCCGGCAGCCGCGCGCCCTTTCTCTATTTCACCAGCCACACGGATCCGGACCTGGCCCAAGCGGTTCGGGAAGGACGCCAGCGGGAGTTTTCGGCCTTTCCCGGCTTTGAGGACGGCGGCGCCCACGGCGTGCCAGACCCCAATGCCCCCGCCACCTTCAGCCGAAGCGATCCATGGCAGCCAGGCAACAACGACGACGCCCAGCGTTGGCGCACGCTCTACGAGGCGCTGCTGCAGCTGCGCCAACGCGTGATCGCGCCAAGGCTGCAAGGCGCTCGCAACGTGTTTGGCCACGCCGTCGGCAAGCACGGCGTCCACGCGCAATGGCGCCTGGGCGATGGCGCCCGGCTGACGCTGTACGCCAACCTGGGGCCGGTGCAGGAAGCGCTGCCGCCCAAGTTCTCGGCGGCTGGCCATTTATTTTCTTCGCTGCTCTTCGAATCCCGCGCAGGGGCATTCGATGCCTTGTCCCTGGGCAGCATGTGTTCGGAGAGCACGGTGTGGCTGCTGGAGGACGCGACATGAGCACCATCGCGCCAACCGCCTTGTCCGCCCTGGCCGCCGAAGCCGGCATCGCCGAAGACTGGACCGGCGCCGACCGCCGCCCTCGCCGCGTGTCCCCCGATACGCTGCGCGCCTTGCTTGACGCGATGGACCTGCCCGCCGGTTCCGACGCGGACATCCGCGACAGCCGCCAGCGCCTGTCCGCGGCCTCGGCACAAAACCATCTGCCCGCGATGCTGATCGCGTTGCCGAGCGAAGCGGTGCCGTTGCCCGCGGATTGCGCCGGGACCTGCCAGATGCAGGCGCCGTCGCAAGCGCCCCTCTCCACCCGCACCGCCCCCGGCCCGGACGGCGCGCCAACGCTGCGCGCGCCCGCCACCCCTGGCTACTACGCGCTGAGCACGCCAGGTGGCGACACCACGCTTGCCGTCGCGCCCCGACGCGCGCCGACGATCGACGAGCTGGCGGGCGTCAAGGATGCCCGCGCGTGGGGACTGGCCGTGCAGCTCTACAGCCTGCGCCGCCCCTCCTCGGACCTGACCCAAGCCACGCACGGCTTCGGCGATTTCGGCGCCTTGCGCGATCTGGCCGTCGCCGCGGGGGCCGCGGGCGCGGATGCGCTGGCCATCAGCCCCGTCCACGCGATGTTCGCGGCGGACCCCGCGCAGTGCAGCCCTTACTCGCCGTCCAGCCGACTGTTCCTGAATACGCTGTATGCCGACCCCGCCGGCGTGCTTGGCGAAGGCGCGGTGCGCGCTGCGCTGGCCGGCATGGACCAGACCCGATTGCGCGCGCTGGACGCCCGCCCGCTGATCGATTGGCCCGCCGCGGCCACCCTGCGCCATCAACTGCTGCGGCGCCTGCACGCCGGCTTCCCGGCGGACGCCACGGCGGCGCACCGCCAGGCCTATGACGCCTACCGCGATGCGGCCGGCCCCGACCTGCGCGATCACGCCTTGTTCGAATCGCTGCATGCGGATCAGACGCAAGCGCATGGCGCGCCCCTCGCCTGGACCGACTGGCCCGCGGGCCTGCGTGATCCACGATCCGCGGACGTGCGACGCTACGCCGACGGCCACGCCGAAGACATCGACGCGCACATGTTTGGTCAATGGCTGGCCTCGGCCAGTCTGGCGCGGGCACAACAAGCCGCTCGCGACGCCGGCATGCGCGTCGGCTTGCTGGCAGACCTGGCGGTAGGCGGCAGCCCCGCAGGCAGCCACGCCTGGAGCCGCCAGGCCGACCTGATGTCGCGCACCAGTGTGGGGGCGCCGCCGGACCTGCACAACCCCCTGGGCCAAGGTTGGGGGCTGACCGCCCTGTCGCCCGCCGCCTTGCGGGAGTCCGGCTACTCGGCGTTTCTTGCCATGCTGCGCGCCAGCCTCGCCCACGCGGGCGGCGTGCGCATCGACCATATCCTGGGCATGGCGCGGATGTGGCTGATCCCCGATGGCGCCCGCCCGCAGGACGGCGCCTACCTGCGCTACCCGCTGGCGCAGTTGCTGCGGTTGACGGCGCTCGAAGCCTGGCTGCATGGCGCGTTGGTCATCGGCGAGAACCTGGGCACCGTGCCTGAGGGCTTCGACGCCCAACTGGAAGACCACGGGCTGCTGGGCATGAACGTACTGTGGTTCATGCGCGCGGCCGATCCGGCGCCGCAGGAGGCGTCAGACCCGGCCGGGGACGCCCTCCCGGAAGCGGCCTCGCCCGCCGCCTTCCTGGCCCCGAACGACTGGCCGGCGCACGCCGTGGCAATGACGACCACGCACGACCTGCCCACGCTGGAGGGCTGGTGGCACGCGCAAGACATCCTGTGGCGTTCCCGGCTGCAATTGCTGGGCCCGGACCAGGACGAGGCCGCGATGCGCGCCGCGCGGCTGGAAGACCGCGCCGCCCTGTGGCGGACCGTGCAGTCGACCTCGTCCACCGCCGCCAGGCAACCGACGCCGCGCGAACCGCCTGGCGCCGAACTGCTGGGCTTCGTCGCGTCCACGCCTTGCCCGTTGATGCTGGTGGCGCTGGAAGACCTGACCGGCCAGCTGGATCAGCCCAACCTGCCCGGCACCATCGCCGACCATCCCAACTGGCGCCAGCGCGTGCCGCTCTCCGTCGCCGACTGCCTGAATGCGCCAGCCAGCGTGGCGCGTCTGCAGCCGGTACGCGCCTTGCGGGGCCGCCCATGAACGCCCCTCGCGCCACCGCGCGCCTGCAACTGCATGCCGGGTTCACGCTGGACGACGCCCGCGCGCAGCTTCCCTACTACGCCGCGCTGGGCGTCAGCCACCTGTACCTGTCGCCCGTCACGCAGGCCCGCGACGGCTCGACGCACGGCTACGACGTCATCGACCACCAGCGCGTCAACGCGGCGCTGGGCGGAGAAGCGGCGCTGCGCCGCCTGGCCGCGGCCGCCCGCGACCTGGGCGTAGGCCTCATTGCGGACATCGTGCCCAACCACATGGCTGCCCACGCCTCGAACGCGTGGTGGGCCGACGTGTTGCGCCTGGGCCAGCGCAGCCCGCATGCGCGCGTGTTCGATATCGATTGGCAGGCGCCCGACCCGGCCTTGCGCGGCAAGGTGCTGCTGCCGGTGCTGCCGGACCCCTACGGGGCATGCCTGGCATCGGGCGCGATACAGCTTGTCCACGACCAGGACGCCTTCTTCGTGTCGGTCAGCGCTCAGCGCCTGCCCCTTGCTCCGGGATTCGCTGCGGACGCAGGCGGCCCCGAGACGACCTGCGCGGCGTACAACGCACAGACTGCCGACGCGCGGGCCCGCCTGCACGATCTGCTGGAACGCCAGCACTACCGCCTGGCTTGGTGGCGGACCGCGCCGGAACAGATCAACTGGCGGCGCTTCTTCGAAATCAGCGAACTGGTCGGCGTGCGGGTGGAGGACGACATCGTCTTCGACGCCGTGCATGGCATGGCGCTGCGCTTGTACCGGGAAGGCGTGCTGGACGGCCTGCGCATTGACCATGTCGACGGCCTGACCAGCCCCGGCGCCTACCTGCGGCGCTTGCGCCAGAGGCTGACGCAGGCACGCGGCGAACGGGCAAGCGCCTACCTGATCGTGGAAAAGATACTGGCCGACGGCGAAACCCTGGATTTCCGCTGGCCGGCCGACGGCACGACCGGTTACGACTTCATGGATCAGGTCGGCGCGCTGCTGCACGCCCCGGGCGCCAAAGCGCCGCTTGAGGCATTCTGGAATTCGCTCACGGGCGATCCCCGCGACGCGTCCGCCCAATTGCAGGACGCGCGCCACCGGATGCTGGCCCGCCATTTCCCGGCCGAACGCCAGGCCCTGGCGCGGGCGCTGGCACGCGTCGCCCGGATGGACCTGCGTACCCGCGACTGGACCGTCACCGCCATCGACCGCGTGCTGACCGCCTTGCTGGCCGCGTTTCCCGTGTATCGCACGTATGCGGAAGACGGCGGACGCAGCCCGGCGGATGCCGACTGGTTCCGCGCCGCGCTTGAGCACGCGCGCGCGGCGCTGGGGCCGGACACGGCGGACGCGCGCCTGCTCGAGCAGATAGACCCATGGCTAAGCGGCGCCCCCGTGGAGGAGCGCCTTGCGACCAGCGGCGACGGCGCCCCCGAACCGCACGCGTTGGCCGAGGCCCTGGCCCACTGCGTGCGGCGCTTTCAGCAACTGACGCCGCCATTGGCAGCCAAGGCGCTGGAAGACACGCTGTTCTACCGCCGCGGCCCGCTGCTGTCGCGCAATGAAGTGGGGTCCAGCGCCGAACGGTTCTCCTTGTCCCCCGACGAGTTCCACGCGCTAAGCGCCGAACGTGCCGCCACGCACCCCCATGCCATGCTGGCCACGGCAACCCACGACCACAAGCGGGGCGAAGACACGCGGGCCCGCCTGGCGGCGCTGAGCGAAGCGCCCGACGAATGGATCGCCCTTGCCCAAGCGTGGGTCCCGCGACTGGCCCGGCCCGGCCCCATCGCGCCTGCCGACGCCTATCTGCTGCTGCAAAGCCTGGTCGGCGCGTGGCCGCTGGCCCTGCCGTCCGAGCCCTCTGACGGCGCGTTGGCCGACTATCTGGCCCGTATCGCGCAATGGCAGGAAAAGGCGCTGCGCGAGGCCAAGCTGCGCACCAGCTGGACGGACCCGGACGCAGGCTATGAACAAGCGGCGCAGCGCTGCGTCGACGCGCTGCAAGAGTCGGATGAAGGCCAAGGCCTGCTGCGCGAAATTGCCGCCTACACGCTACGCCTCGCGCCGGCCGGCCTGGTCAACAGCCTTGCGCAGGCCTTGCTGCGCTGCACGTTGCCGGGCGTGCCCGACCTGTACCAGGGCGCGGACCTGTGGGACTTCAGCCTGGTTGATCCCGACAACCGGCGCCCCGTTGACTATCCCACGCGGACCGGCCTGCTGGCCCTGGACGATCCCGGCACACCTATAGCCACCAGCGCCGCGGCATGGCAAAGCGGCGCCATCAAGCAGGCGCTGATCCGCCGCGCGCTGACCCTGCGCGCCCGCGACCCCGCGCTTTTCAGCGACGGGCGCTGCGAAGCGCTTGCCGTGAGCGGCCCGCAGGCCGCCCACGCGCTGGCCTACGTGCGTCGCCATGAAACGCGATGGGTGCTCGTCGTCGCCCCGCGGCTGTGCGCGCGCGCGTTGGCCCCTTACGCGCAGGGCCAAGCCGGCCAGGCGCATCGGTTCTGGGACGGCACCCGGATCCAGCTGCCGCCCGGCCTGCCTGCGGCGGACCTCGTCGATGCGCTGTCCGGACGCCACCCCGGCGCCGACGCCGCCGGCGACATCGACCTGGGCGACCTGCTGCGCGATTGCCCGGTCGCGCTGTGCGTGGCGGCCTGACACGTTCGGCGTCGCCCGCCGCCCACCAGGACGCCGCCCCCGCACCGACGCGCATGCCCCCCGCGCCCGACCGGCTTGCCTCCTGGATTTGCGCTGAGGCCGCTTTCTCTTTACGCTCTCGGATCTTTCGCGGGCCGCAAACCATCGGCCCGGCCCGGGATTTCATTCCTTTCCAGACGCCATGATCCGACCCATGCCGGCGCCGCGCGCATGATCGCATTGCTGCAGCCCTTCTTCCGTGAAGACTGGCGCCCCTACGCCGAAACGGTGCTGCTGGGCGCGCCGGCCGACGGTGGACGCAAGGCGGCCGCGCTGCTGGGCGACCCGGCCGGCCTGGCCGAGGCGCTTGCGCGCCACCGCCGCCATTGGTCGGATGCCGATCCGCGCGCCGTGGCCTCCGCCTGGGCGATGAGCTACTTGTGGACGCTGCTGCCGCCCGTGGCCGCGGCCGCCAGCGGCGCGCGCCACCCGCTGCCCGCGCGCCACGACGCCATGTGGATCGAGCTGGACGGCAATGCGGCGCCTGCGCGCTTCCATATCCAGGAGCTGGGCGCGCCGGACCCCGATGGCGACGTCTGGCGCCGCTACGAGGCGCTGGTCTGGCACCACCTGCTGCCGCTGGCGGACACCTTGTTCCACGCCAGCCGGCTGCCGCGCAAAGTCGTCTGGGGCGGCGCGGTGCGCTACCTGGAAGTCGTGCTGAAGGCGGTCGAGACGCAAACGCAAGGCACCGCGGCGAGCGAGGCCGTGCGCCAGGACCGGCTCGCGCTGCTGGAAAACTCCTGGTGGGGCCCGGAGGGCGACGAACGCGCCAATCCGCTGTGCCTACCGCCCAGAACGTCGCGCGGCCCAGGCCCCGCGATCACGCTGCACCGTGAGTGCTGCCTCTACCATCTGCTGCCGACCGCGCAGTACTGCGCGGCCTGCCCGCTGGCGCCGCAGCACCGGGCGGCGGCCAAGCCCCGCTGACGGGGCCGATTTAACCTGAGCCCTGCTTCAAATATCCGCTGAGCGCGTGATGTGCCGTCTGAGCAGCGCCGTGGCGTAATCCCGGTCGCCCTCGGCCAGGGCCGCCAGAATCCCCAGGTGGTCGGTACACGCCTGATGGATATGGACGTCGGCCAGATGCCCGAAATTGGCGTATTCCGTCATGCGCCGCAACGAGTTCTGGCGCCGCACGGCTTCGGTCAGGAAGCGGTTGTTCGACCAAGCGGCCAGCGTTTCATGAAAGGCCGCGTTCGCGTTGAACCAGGCGTCGCGTTGCAGCTGCTCGACCGGCATCTGCAGGATCTCGGTCTGTTCGCGCTGCAACGCCGCCAATTGGTCGGGACGCGGCGCGTAGCCCGGCGTCATCAGCGCATTGCACTCGACGATCAGCCGGAACTCGTAGCTTTCGTTCACCGCCTGCTCGTTGTCCAGGCTTTCCGCAAAGTGCCAGCCATGCCCGGGCAGCCGTTCGGCCAGCCCTTCCGTCGCAAAGCGCATCAGCGCGCGCCGCACGGCGCCACGCGTCACCTGGAATTGCTCGACCAGTTGCGCTTCGGACACTTCCGCGCCCAGCCGGCCGACCGCGCGCGCGCTCATCAGGTCGCCATACAGGCTTTCCGATTCGGAATGCGGCATCAGCGCGTCCAGGCTTTCGTCGCTGCCCGGCTCGCGTTCCAGCCGGTAGCCCTTGCCCGGCGTGTATGCCACCAGGCCCTGCCGGGTCAGCAGGTTCAACGCCTGCCGGATCGGCGTCCGCGACACCTTGAGATCCTGCGCCAGGCGCGCGTCCGACAGGCGTTCGCCCACCTGCCAGCGCCCGCTTTGAATCAGCGCCGTCAGCTTGCGGGCAACTTCGATCTGTAGGGGACTGAGCTCCTGCATGGCATCGCGCTCCTGCGCTTTACGGGTGGTTCCTATCCTCAATGCCAAATCGCATCCTTGGCATTCACGTTTTCCCTAGATTTCATATACCGCGCCATAAAACAGATTGACAGCCGACAACCGGGCTAATTAGTGTATTACACAGCAACAAAATACAAAAGGACGGATACATGGCGATCACCCCTTTTCCCTGCGTCACGTTGACGGGCGGCCCTGAAAGCCGCGGCCGCCAGTACGGGCAGGCGCTGAAACCCCGGATCCACCAGAGCGTGGCGCTGTATGGCGGGGCCTTGGACGGATTCGGCATGAGCGCCGCGCAGAAGACGGCCCTGATCGCCGACTACGCGCGTCGCATCGGCGACTTCGACGAACGCTATGTCGAGGAAATGCACGGCATCGCGGCGGGCGCCGGCGTGGCGTTCGAAGACATCGTCATGATCAACGCCCGCACCGAAGTCATGGCGTTGGCGCGCGCCCAATGCAGCACGGCCGCCGCCGACGACGAGGCCGACGACGGCTGCACCGGCGCGATCCTCTTGCCCGAGCGCAGCGCCTCCGGCAACCTGATCCACGCGCAGAACTGGGACTGGCGCGCCGAGTGCGCCGATACCGGCGTGGTGCTGCGGGTGCGCCAGGAGCACGGGCCCGACTACCTGACCTTTGTCGAAGCGGGCGGACTGGCGCGCAGCGGCCTGAACGCGGCCGGCGTATCCATCACCGCGAACTACCTGGAGTGCGACCGCGACTACAAGTCGCTGGGCGTGCCGCTGGGGCTGATCCGCCGCAAGGTGCTGGAGCAGGAACACTTCGCGCTGGCCGCCAAGGTCGTGGCGACCACGCCGAAGTCCTGCTCGAACAACATCATGATCGCGTCGGCGGCGGGCTTCGGCATCGATTTCGAATGCGCGCCGGACGAGGCGTTCCCGCTGTACCCGGACGACGGCCTGATCGTGCACGCGAACCACTGGGTCGGCGCCATCGCGCTGTCCAAGCTGCGCGACACGGGCATTCCGCACGTGCCCGAAAGCTTCTACCGCGACTGGCGCGTGCGCCGGCTGCTGCAGGAACAAGGCCGCCTGCTGGACCGCGAAGGCGTCAAGGCCGCGCTGTTCGACGACTTCCTGGCGCCCTATTCCGTGTGCCGCCCCGCGCGCCACGGCGACGGCGGCAACCTGACCGCCACGGTGGCGATGATCGTCATGGAGCCGGCGCTGGGCGTGATGGAAATCGCGCCCATGCCCGCGGCCAACCGTCGCTTCACCACCTACCGGCTGGACGGCGACGAACCGCAGGACGCGGTCGACGTGCGCGAGTCCGAACTGGCGGCAGGCTGACGCCATGCTCAGATTCGTCGCCTCGCGGATCGGCATGGCGCTGCCCACGCTGCTGATCGTTGCGCTTGCCGTGTTCATCCTGGTGCGCCTGATCCCCGGCGATCCGGCCGCGCTGATGCTGGGCGACTCGGCGGATGCGGCCAGCCTTGCCGCGTTGCGCGAACAACTGGGCTTGAACGCCAGTTGGCCGACGCAGTTCGCCATCTGGGCCGGGCACGTGCTGCAAGGCGACCTGGGGCAATCCATCGCCAACCGCCAGCCGGTCATGTCGCTGATCCTTGACCGTTTCGCGGTGAGCGCGCAGATCGTGCTGCCGGCCGTGGTGCTGGCCACCCTGGTGGCGGTGCCGGCCGGCATGTTCGCCGCCTGGCGCCAAGGCCGCATGGCCGACCTGGCGCTGGTGGCCGGCGCCACGCTGCTGCTGTCGCTGCCGGCGTTCTGGATGGGCCTGCTGCTGCTTTTGCTCTTTGCGCTGAAGCTGGGCTGGTTTCCCGTCGTGGGCTTCGTGGCCTTCAGCGAAAACCCCGGCCGCGCGCTGCTGTACCTGGTGTTGCCGGTGGCCACGTTGCTGCTGCACGAGATCGGGGTGATCCTGCGCATGACCCGCGCTTCCACGCTGGAAGTCCTGCACCTGGATTACATCACCCACGCCCGCGCCAAGGGCCTGCCGGAAAGCAAGGTGATGTGGCGCCACGCCTTCAAGAATTCGTTCGGTCCCACCTGGACCTTGCTGGGCCTGATCCTGGGCAACCTGCTGGCCGGCATCGCGGTCATCGAAACCGTGTTCACCATTCCCGGGCTGGGGCGCCTGCTGGTGGATGCGATCTTCGCCCGCGACTATCCCGTCATCCAGGGCTGCCTGCTTTTCATCGCCACCGTCTATGTCCTGGTGAACCTGGTGGTGGACCTGCTGTATCCGATCTTCGACCCCAGGGTGGCCGCGAAATGAACCGTCGTTCCCTTACCGCCGTCGTGGGCGGCACCTTGGTCGCGGCCGTGGTCATCACCGCGCTGGTGGCCGTGTTCTGGACCCCCTACGACCCCCTCAAGCTCAATTTCAAGGCCCGCCTGGCCGCGCCCAGCCTGACCCACCTGATGGGCACGGACGAACTCGGCCGGGACGTGTTCAGCCGGCTGATGCGCGGCACCACCGCCAGCCTGCGCGTCAGCCTGATGACCGTGCTGCTGGCCACCGGCGCCGGCGTGCTGATCGGCGCGGTCAGCGGCTACCTGCGCGGCTGGCCGGACCGGGTGCTGATGGCGTTGAACGATGCGCTGCTGGCCTTTCCCGGACTGCTCCTGGCGCTGGGCCTGCTGGCGGTCTTCGGCGCCAGCGAGACCGGCATCATCCTGGCGCTGGCGCTGGCCTACATGTCGTCGGTCGTGCGGGTGGTGCGCGGCACCGTACTGAGCCTGCGCGAACGCGAATTCGTCCGCGCCTCCCGCGTGATGGGCAATTCCGAGCTCTACACGCTGATGCGCCACCTGCTGCCCAACTGCCTGGCGCCGGTGATCGTCATGGCCACGTCCATGTGCGGCTGGATCATCCTGGCCGAAAGCTCGCTCAGCTTCCTGGGCCTGGGCGTGGCCCCGCCCGCGCCGACCTGGGGCAACATGCTGGCCGGCAGCCGCACCTACATCGGCCAGGCAGCCTGGCTGGCCATCTTCCCTGGCCTGGCGATTTCGCTGTCGCTGCTGGGCATCAACCTGCTGGGCGACGCCTTGCGCGACCGGCTGGACCCCCGCATGCGGAGGCGCGTATGACATCCCCCGTCCTGCTCGATATCGACGGCCTGACGCTGGCCGCCGGCCACGGCCACACCGTGGTGTCCCAAGCCAGCATGCAGGTCGCGCGCGGCGAGATCGTCGGCGTGGTGGGCGAATCGGGCTCCGGCAAGACCATGCTGGGCCGCGCCATCTTGCGGCTGACCCCGCAAGCCATCGACCGCGCGGGCGGCGACATCAAGGTGGAAGGCACCTCCGTCTTCGGACTGCGCCCCGCGCAGCTGCGCGCGCTGCGCGGGCCGAAGGTGGCGATGGTGTTCCAGGAACCCATGACGTCTCTCACGCCGTCGCTCACCGTGGGCCAGCAATTGGCCGAGGGGCTGGAGCAGCATGTGCCCGCCGAACGCGCGACGCACCGCGACCGCATCGAGGCGATGCTGCGCCGCGTGGGCCTGCGTGACGTCTCCCGCGTGCTGGACGCCTATCCGCACGAATTCTCGGGCGGCATGCGCCAGCGCATCATGATCGCCTCGGCCATGTTGCTGCGTCCCGCGCTGCTGATCGCCGACGAGCCCACCACGGCGCTGGACGCGGTGATCCAGCGCGAAGTGATGGAAATGCTGGTGGAACTGACCCAGGAAAACGGCACGGCGGTGCTGCTGATCAGCCACGACCTGCCCATGGTGGCGCGCTATGCGCAGCGCATGGTGGTGATGCGGCGCGGCGACATCGTCGAAACCGGCTCTACCGCGCAGGTGCTGGCCGCCCCGGCGCACGAGTACACCCGCCAGTTGCTGGCGACCTTGCCGCAACGGCGCCCCCCGCGTCCCTTGGCCACCCAGGCGCCGCTGCTGTCGGCGCGCGGCCTGACGGTGGAGTACGGCGCGCGCCAGGGCTGGTTCACCAAGCAGGCGGGCAACCGGGTGCTGCACGGCATCGACCTGGACATCCACCCCGGCGAAGTCGTGGCCGTCGTGGGCGAATCCGGCTCGGGCAAGACTACCTTGGGGTCCGTGCTGACGGGGCTGGTCGCGCCCACCGGCGGCGCGCTGCGCTACAAGGGCCAGCCGCTGGCCTCGCGCGGCGCCGTCTTCAATGACTACCGCTACAACTGCCAGATGGTCTTCCAGGACCCGTATTCGTCGCTGGACCCGCGGATGACCGTGTCGGCGCTGGTGGCCGAGGCGCTGCGGCTGGCGCCCGGGCTCACCCCCGCGCAAAAGGACGAACGCGTCGCCGACACCTTGCAGGACGTGGGCCTGGGCGGCGATTTCGGCTTGCGCTACCCGCACGAGCTGTCCGGCGGCCAGCGCCAGCGCGTGGCCATCGCGCGCGCCCTGGTGCGCCGGCCGGCGCTTCTGATCGCCGACGAAGCGGTGTCGGCGCTGGACGTCACGGTGCGCGCCCAGGTGCTGGACCTGCTGGCCGACCTGCAGCAACGCTACGGCTTTTCGTGCCTGTTCATCAGCCATGACCTGGGGGTGGTCGAGCAGATCGCCGACCGCGTCATCGTGATGCAAGCAGGCCGGATCGTCGAGGAAGGCGTGCGCGACGCCATTTTCGACCGCCCCCGTGAACCGTACACGCGCCAATTGCTGGGCGCCATCCCCATGCTGGAGGCCACCGCCGCCGGCGGCGTGCGCCTGAAGTGGCGCAACGACGCCCAGGCCAGCCAGCCGCTGGCCGCCGTATCCCTTATCTAGGAGACCCCATCCATGTCCACGCATCCCCCGCGCCGCCAAGGCCACGGCGTCAAGCTCAGCTTCTACGACTTCGGCGCCACGCCATTCTTCGCCAGCCAGTTCGACCAGCGCTTCAGCTATTGCCTGTACGTGCCGCCGGACTATGACGAGGCCGCGTCCAAGGCCTACGACCTGGCCGTGATCGTGCATGGCACCGGCCGCACGGCCACCGAGTACCGGGACCGCTTCGCCGATTTCGCGCAGCGCAACGACTGCATCGTGCTCGCGCCGCTGTTCCCGGTGGGCATCATCGAACCCGGCGACCTGGCCAACTACAAGCGCATCCAGTTCCACGACATCCGCTACGACCACGTGCTGCTGTCGATGGTGGACGAAACCATCGCCAAGTACCGCATCAATGGCAGCCGCTTCCTGCTGTACGGCTATTCGGGTGGCGGGCAGTTCTGCCAGCGCTTCTTCATGCTGCACCCGGAACGCCTGCAGGCCGTCTCCATCGGCGCGCCCGGCGTGGTGACGCTGCTGAACCAGGACTACGACTGGTGGGTGGGCGTGCGCGACGTGCCGGCCCGTTTCGGCCGCGCGATCGATATCGACGCCATGCGCGAGGTCGCGGTGCAGACGCTCGTCGGCACCGAAGACACCGCCACCTGGGAAATCACCATCCCGCGCGACAGCAAGCTGTGGATGCCGGGCGCGGAACTGCAAGGCGACAACCGCATCCAGCGGATCGAGGCGCTGGCCAAGAGCTTCGAGGCCCATGGCATCAAGGTGCGCCGCGACACCGTGCCCGGCGTCGCCCACGAACCCTTCAAAGTCATCGAACCCGTGCAGGCGTTCTTCGAGGACTTTTTGAAGTCCCGCCGCTAAGCCATTAAAAATACAGGGGAAACCATGAACACGAACCTTGCCTTGCCTGCCTTGCTGTTAAGCGGCCTGCTGGCCGCCCCGGCCCATGCCGCGGGCGATGCCGAGATGCTGCGCGTGGCGCTGCACGCCGACATCGCCAGCATCAATCCGGGGGTCAATCGCGACGCCAATGCCGACATGGTGCTGGCGCACGTCGTCGAGGGCCTGGTCGCCTACGGCGACGACCTGAAGATCAAGCCCGTGCTGGCGGAAAGCTGGCAGGTCAGCGACGACGGCAAGGTCTACGAGTTCAAGCTGCGCCCCAAAGTGCACTTCCAGAACGGCAGCGTGTTGACGGCGGACACCGTCGTCTGGAACTTCAAGCGCTACCTGGATCCGAAGACCAACTTCCAGTGCGTCAACCGCTACAACGGCAAGATCGGGCCCGCGTTGCAGGACGTGCAGGCGGTGGACCCGCTGACCGTGCGCTTCACGTTTTCGGCGCCGGCACCCAATTTCCCGATGACGATGGCCACCGTCCAGTGCACGCCGTGGATCCTGCATCCGGATTCGGTCAAGGCAGACGGCAGCTTCAATGCCCCCATCGGCACCGGCCCCTATGCCTTTGGCGGCATGATGCAGGGCCGCCAACTGGACCTGAAGCGCTTTGCCGACTATGACGCCCTGCCCGGCGCGCGCGACGGCTATGCGGGCAACAAGACGGCCACCATCCCCGTGCTGCGCTTCATGACGGTGCCCGACGCCAGCACCCGCAGCAACGGGCTGCTGTCGGGCGATCTGGACGTGGTGGACGGTATCGAGCCCGCCACCATGGAGACCTTGCGCGGCCAGGGCATTCCCGTTCAGGTGCAGCAAACACCCAGCTGGCTGGTGATGCAGGTGCAAACCAATGCCCCGGCGCTGCAAGACGTGCGGATGCGCCAGGCCATTGCCCAGGCGCTCAGCCTGCCGGACCTGGCCGAAGCGTCGGGCGAAGGGCTGTACACGGCCAACCCGTCGGTGCTGGTGCCGCAAAGCCCCTATTACGACGCGCGCAGCAAGACCTGGCCGGCCTACGACCCGGCGGCGGCACGCAAGCTGCTGGCGCAGGCCGGCTACAAGGGCCAGCCGATCACCCTGCTGGTGGCCAACCGCCAGGAACGCGTGCAGGCCGCCACCATCGTGCAGGCCATGCTGGCCGCCTCCGGCATCAACGTGGAATTGAAGGTGCGCGACTGGGCCTCGCAGTTGGACCTGTACGGACGCGGCCAATATGAACTGGCGATCTTCGGCTACTCGGCCCGCCTGGACCCGCTGCTGATGTACGAATCGCTGATCGGCGACAAGAAGCTCGAGCCGACCCGCCAGTGGGACGATCCCAAGGCTGCCGCGCTGCTCAAGCAGGTTGCGATGGAACCCGACCTGGCCAAGCGCCGCGACGGCTTCAACCAGCTGCACGAACTGATGGCGCGCGACATCCCCATCATCGGCCTGTTCAACCTGCCCGTCGTGACCGCGCTGCGGCCCGTCGTGCAAGGCTACGAAGGCTGGCCGGCCGGCACGCACCGCTTCTGGGGCGTGACCAAGACCCAACCCTGACCCCGCATTCCGACATGTCCTACTCTGAAATCGATTATCTACAGTCCGACGCAACCGCGCTGGCGGCCGCCATCCGCGGCGGCCAGCTCAGCCCCTCGGACGCCGTGGCGCACGCGTTTGCCGCCATCGACCGCGTCAATCCCCAGTTGAACGCCGTCATCCTGACGATGCGCGAGGCGGCCGACGAGCAATTGCGCCAGTTGCCCGCCGACGCGCCGCTACGCGGCGTGCCCGTGCTGTTGAAGGACGACTGCCCCACCTATGCCGGCGTGCCGATGTCCTTCGGCTGCCGGGCCGCCCGCGGCTATGTGCCGGCACAGGACCACGAGATCGTGCGCCGCTACAAGGCGGCCGGCATGGTCATCGTGGGCAAGACCAACCTGCCGGAGTTTTCCGGCAACATCGCCACGTCGCCCACGCTGCACGGCGCCACGCTGAACCCGTGGGACGCCGGCCGCAGCATCGGCGGGTCGTCCGGCGGGGCGGCCGCCGCCGTGGCCGCCCGAATGGTGCCCCTGGCCTATGGCAATGACGGCGCAGGCTCCATCCGCATTCCGGCGTCCTGCGGCGGCCTGTTCGGTCTGCGGGCCTCGCGCGGGCGCACGCCTTGCGGGCCGGTGTCCAGCGAGAACTGGGGCGGGCTGGTCAGCCACCACGCCCTGACGCGATCCGTGCGCGATTCGGCCTTGCTGCTGGACCTGACGGACGCCCCCGAGGCCGGCGCCCTTTACGCCGCGCCGGCCAAGTCCGGCCCGTATGCGCAGGCGGCGTCCCGCGATCCGCGCCCGCTACGCATCGGCGTCATCTCGCAGCCCGGCATGGGTTTGCGCGTGGACGACGACATCGCCGCGGCGCTCGAGGACGCCTCGGCGCTTTGCCGCCAATTGGGGCACCGTGTCGAGGCCGCCGCCTTCAACTTCGACGAATCCGCCCTGGCCGACGCCTACCTGCGGATCATTGCCGCCTACACGGCGCTGGAGGTGGACGCCATCGCCGCCGACACCGGTCGGCCGGCGGACGCCGACGGCTTCGAGCCCGTCAACCTGGGCCTGGCCGAATTCGGCCGCCGCTTGTCCGCCCCCGCCCTGCTGGCCGCGCGCAACACCGCCAACAGCGTCGCGCGCAGCCTGGGCCGGCTGTTCGCCGAGGTCGACATCCTGCTGACCCCCGTCATGCCGACGCTGCCCGCGCCCATGACCGCGCTGGACGTGCGCGGCCCGGACTGGCGCGCCTTTGCCGACGAATTCATGCAGGGCACCGTCTTCACCCGGCCAGCCAACGCCGCCGGCATCCCCGCCATGAGCGTGCCGCTGTTCCAGACTGCCGCCGGACTTCCCGTCGGCATCCAGTTCATGGCGCCCTACGGCGACGAAACCACGCTCTTCGAACTGGCCGGCCAACTGGAACGCGCCCGCCCCTGGACGCACCGCCTGCCCCCGGTCCACGCCTGACCCATCCCCATGCTCTATACGCAACCGCATTACCAGCCCGCCGCCGACACCGACGTGTTCGACCTGGTCGACCGAACCGTCCTGGGCACGCTCATCACCGCCCACCCGGAGGGCGTGGCGATCTCGCATCCCGTCTTCCGCATCGACCGCAGCCGCGGGCCGCACGGCACCCTGGTGTCGCACGTGGCCGCCGCCAACGACCACGTGCGTTTCCTGGAACAGGGGCTGCCCAGCATCGCGATCCTGATGGATAGCGGCCAGTACATCTCGCCGTCCTGGTATCCGGGCTATCCGCAGCGCGACAGCGCGCCGACCTGGGGTTTCATGGTGGCGCACTTCCATGGCCGCCCGGCGCTGCTGTCCCGCGACGACACGGTGCGCCATCTGGCCGACCTGGTCGCCCATATGGAGCGGGGCAGAGAGCAGCCCTGGCAGATGAAGGAACTGGGGCCGGGCGGGGTCGACCGCCGCGTGCCGCGCATCGTCGCGTTCGAGATCCCGGTTGCGTCCTGCGAAATCAAGTTCAAGCTGGGGCAGGACGAACGCCCCGCCGACATGCGCGGCGCCGCCGACCAATTACGGCGCGACGACCACCCCGCGTTGGCGCAAGCCATCGAACGCCACTGCAAGCTGTAGCCGGGCGGCGGCAGGCCGCGCAGACGCATGGCTTGCCGCTGAAGGCATGAGCGGCAAGCCGTTGCTTTGTCCCTACGGGCTGCCGGCCTACCGTGCGTCCTGGGGGGACAGGTCGTCATAATGTCGCTGGCTTCGGCCGCCCCGTCCCCGCCGCTTTCAGTAGGAATTACCGCGTGTTCCATGTCTTCACGGGACTGATCAGTCTCTATGTCATCTGGCGTTGCGTCCTGCCCCAGCCCATTTCCACATCCCGCCGCGTCTTGCTGTCGGCCGCGCTGCTGGCGATCGCCGAACACCATCTGGTGACGCGCAACTTCTTTGGCAGCATGGCGTCGCCCGAAATCCCGTCCGCCCTGCTGATGGCGCTGGGCTGGCTGTTCGGCAGCCTGCTCCTGCTGGCCATGCTGCTGCTGGTCCGCGATGTGGCGGCGCTGGCCGCCTGGGCGGTGTCGCGCGAGCGGGGCCGGCGCCTGTGGGCCGCTCGCCGCTGGAGCCAGGGGGCCGCCGTGCTGGCCCTGGCGCTGTCGGCCATCGGCGTGTGGCAGGCGGTACGCGAACCCGACGTCAAGACCCTGGAAATCGCGGTGCCGAAGCTGCCACCGGCGCTTGACGGGTTCCGCCTGGTGCAACTGACCGACCTGCATGCCAGCCGGCTGCTGGAAGCGCCGTGGATAGACGCCGTCGTCAAGAAAACCGACGCCCTGAATCCCGACCTGATCGTCATCACGGGCGACCTGGTCGATGGCACCACCGCCGCCCGCGCCGCGGACGTGCAGCCGCTGCAGGCGCTGCGCGCCCGCTACGGCGTCTATGCGATCCCCGGCAACCACGAGTACTACGCGGAATACCAGCGCTGGCTGCCTGTGTTCGAACACCTGGGCCTGCGGCTTTTGCTCAACGAGCACGTGACGCTGACGCCGGATGGCCAGCGCCTGGTCCTGGCCGGCGTCACCGACCGGATGGCGGCCGCCTACGCCCAGCCTTTGCCTGACGTGCAGCAGGCGCTGGCCGGCGTGCCCCCGAGCGATCCCGTCATTTTGCTGAGCCATCGCCCCACCGGCGCGGCGCTCAACGCCCGGGCCGGCGCAGGCCTGCAATTGTCCGGCCATACCCATGGCGGCCAGATCCTGGGTCCGCACCTGCTGACGCAGTGGGCCAATGAAGGCTATGTCTCGGGCCTGTACCAAGTCGGCGGCATGACGCTGTATGTCAGCAACGGCACCGGGCTGTGGCCCGGCTTCCCGATCCGGCTGGGGCGTCCTTCGGAAATCACCCAGATCGTGTTGCGTTCGCCGGCGAAGGCCGCGCCGCAATAAACTCCCCGACCACCCAGCCCCGCCACGCCCATGACGTATCTTCTGTGGTCCCTGCCCGCCCTGACCGTGATCGGCGCCATCGCCAGCGGGCGGGTGAACACCACGATCGCCGCCGTGCTGGGGCTGTTTGCCGCCATTCCCATCGCGCTTTACGCCGCGCCCGCGCCCTTCGGCGGCGCTCAGTTGGCGGTGACGCTCGAACGCGGCCTGTGGATCGGCTGGATCATCACCCCTTACATCCTGGGCGGGCTGCTGTTCTGGCAGATGGCCTCGCAAGGCCACCCGCCGGCCGCCGCCGACCAGGCCGGACTGAACGATCCGCTCGCCCGGCGCCGGCGCCTGTTCTTCGCCTGTTTCCTGATCGGCCCGTTTGCCGAGTCCGCCACCGGCTTCGGCGTGGGCATGCTGGGCACGGTGCTGCTGATCCGCCCGCTGGGCTTGAAACCGCGCGACATCATGGTGTTCGCCTTGCTGAGCCAGACCCTGATCCCATGGGGGGCGATGGGCAGCGGCACGCTGCTGGCCTCGGCCTATGCACGGGTGCCCGCTGCGCAGCTGGCGCTGTACAGCATGGTGGCGGTGGCGCTGCTGATGGTCGTGTGGATGATCCTGTTCTGGCGCACCGCGCGCCACGCCGGCCTTCTGGCGGATGCCGCCGAACACCGGCGCGAAGCCGTCTGGCTGGCCGCCAGCCTGGGCCTGCTGACGGCCGCCACCGCCTTGCTGGGACCCGAAACCGCGCTGCTGGCCGCCTATGGCCCGTTGATCGTGCTGCGCTTTCTGCTGGATCGCCGCCCTGGCCGGCCGCAGGCCGTGGCCGCCGCGAGGCGCGCACTGCCCTACATCCTGGTGATCGCGTGCCTGGTGGCCACGCGCCTGATCCCCGGGCTCAATCGCGCCCTGGCGGCGCTGGCCGACATCCGCCCATTCGCGGACCTGCCCGCCTGGATGCCCTTCCTGCACGCGGGCAGCTGGCTGATCGCCGGCGCGCTTGCCATGGCCGCCTGGCACCGCCAGCCCGGCGCGCTGGCCGCCCAGGCCCGCGCCTCATGGAAAACCGGCCGCCATGCCGTCATGTCCGTCTTCCTGTTCGCCATGATGGCCGAAGTGCTGGCAGGCGCCGGCATCTCGCAGGCCTACGCCGACGGCCTGTTCGCCACGCTGCAGGACTGGACCATCCTGATCACCCCCGTGCTGGCCGGCGCCTTCGGCATCCTGGCCAACAGCGGCAACGCGCCGAACAGCCTGTTCATGCCGTCCCAGCTATCATTGGCGGTTCAAGCGGGCCTGAACGTGCCGGCGGCGGCTGCGCTGTTACACGTATCGGGCACGGCGATGGGCATTTTTTCACCGGTAAGAATGTCGATTGCGGCCGGTCTGGCTCACGGCCAAGGGCAAGAACGCAGCGTGTATGTTCTACTACTGCCGTTCGCCTTGGCCGCGTTCGGCATTCTTTTGTCCCTGGCACTGCTTGTCGTGGTGTCGGGATAGCCGCCGGAGCGCTGATGCTCTCGGCCTCAACCTTTTTTTTGTGTAGCACATGGGACTAGAACAGTTAGCCGCGATCCGGGCATTGATTACCAAGCAAGCGCCCGAAGAGCCGACCCCCAAGAAGGAATCGCGTCCTCAGGGCGGCGGCAAGGGACCTCGTTCGCCGCAAGGCGCTGGCAAGGGCCCGCGTCCGCAAGGCGGCGATAAAGGCGCGCGCCCCCAAGGCGGCGACAAGGGCCAACGGCCGCAACGCGCAGAACGCCGCGAGACGCCGGTGGATCCCGTCGTAGTCGCGATTTCGCGCCTGCAACGCCAGTTCCCCAAGGCATTCCCCAAGAACCCCGCTCCCAAGCTTCCGCTGAAGCTCGGCGTGCTGGCGGACCTGGTGCAACACGCCCAGGCCCTGCAGCTGGACGAGACGCAGATCAAGGAAGCGGTCAAGACCTGGTGTGATGGCCGCCGCTACTGGACCTGCATGGTGGAAGACGCGCCGCGCGTGGACCTGAACGGCGAACCCTCGGGCGCCGTGACCGCCAACGAAGCCAAGCACGCCAAGCGCATGGCTTCGCGCAGCGCGTCCAAGAACGCCGCCGCGCGCAACAAGGCCAAGAAGGCGGAAGCCGCTGCCGCAGCCGGAGCCCCGGCCGCCGCTGGCGCGCCTGCCACGGATGCGCCCGTCGCCGACGCCCCGGTTGCCGATCTGCCGGCTTCCGCCGCGCCCG
>NZ_DBHKZA010000024.1:7013-23597 GCF_057314935.1 Achromobacter sp. | reverse complement strand
GGCCTCCGGCTCGTCCAGCACGGAAACGCCCAAGTAATACCGCCGCCCGGCGGCATCAGCGCCGACAAACGCGCCGACAAACGCGGCGACAAAAAACAACCCGGCCTGCCGCATACGCAGCAGGCCGGGTTTGTTCTTGCGCGCGCAATCTGCGCGTCAGCCCGCAAGCGCCTTTTCGATATGCGCCATGCCCGCCGGCGAATACGGCAGCGCCAGCGCCCACTTGTGGCCGGCCGCGTCCATCTTCAGCAGCGACTTCTTCAAGATGTCCACGATCTTCTCGCCGTGGGCGGGATGGAACGCTTCATACTGGTATTGCAGGAACACCAGGCACAAGGCGTTTTCCATCGTCTGCACGTCGGCATCTTGCTTGATGCCCTGCTTCATGACGATCGCCGTCACACGGTCGATCACGTCCTGCGGGTAGCCCGCGTCGCGCAGGATGCCTTGCGCGATCTCCGCATGATGGCGCGCCAGCGCCTTGCGCCAGGTCAGATAGCCAATGCGGCCGTCGGGGTAGCTTTTTCTGGCGATCTCCCACCGGCCGATATGCTGGCAGCGCGACGCCAGGACCAGCGGCTCGGACGCCTCCGGCGCCAGCTTCATCACCCACTCATGCAGCTTCTGCGCCAGGAACAATTCCTGGGGACAGGTCTCGCCCTGCCACGAAAACAGGTTGGGGTCGGTGCCGTTGTAGTGGTCGAACCGAAGCAGCGTCTGCGATAGACGGTCATTCATGCGTGGCGATTCCAGTAAAGCCGCCGGTCGGCGACGGGAATCCGGGCGCAGCCGGAAACGAAATCATCATAGCGCCTGGCCGGGTTGGATCCATATGCCCAACGCTTATTTAGCGAGCTGGCGCGAAGCGCGTCATACTGGCGGGTTCCGAGCATTGGAATCCTCATGAGCGACGCATCCTCCACCCCTGCCCTGGCAGCCGACGTGCTGGCCGCCCAAGCCCTGGCCAAGCAACATGGCGTGGGCACGCCCAACGTATTGACCACGCCGCTTGCCGACACCCGCGAAAAAAGCCGCGCGTATCAGGAATGGCTGAGCCAGCCCGCCCCGCCCGTGGGCCGCGTGGTCGAACACCGGCTGGACCATCTGCCCGTGCCCGCGACTTTGCGCCTGTACTACCCGGAAGGCGCTTCGGAGGCGCCGCTGCCGCTGTACCTGCATCTGCACGGCGGCGGCTTCGCGCACGGCGACCTGGACACACTGGACCGCTGGAAGCGCGAGATCGCGGCCGAAGCCGGCATCGTCACCGCCGGCCTGTCTTACGCGTTGTCGCCCGAAGCCCGCTACCCGGTGGCGCTGGAACAGGTGCTGGGCGCCCTGCGCTGGCTGCGCGACCAGGCGCCCTCGCTGGGGCTGGACGCATCGCGACTGGCGGTCGGCGGCGAATCCGCCGGCGGCAACCTGACGCTGGCCGCGCTGCAACGGCTGCGTGACGAAGGCGACGCCTTCATCAAGACCGGCGTGGTGATCTACGGCATGCTGTCGGCGCGCCGCGACACGCCATCGCACGAATCCTTCGGCGACGGGCGCTTTGGCCTGTCCACCGAAAAGCTGGACTGGTTCTGGAAGCAGTACGTCGGCGATGCCGCGCAGCTGACGGATCCCGGCGTGGCGCCCTTGCATGCGGACGTGGCCGGCCTGCCGCCGCTGATCCTGCAGGCGGCCGCGCTGGATCCGCTGCTGGACGACACACTGGACCTGGCCAACAAGCTGTTTGCCGCCGGTCCCGCGCCGACCTTCATCGTGTATTCCGGCGTGCCCCACAGCTTCATCGGCATGACGCGGATCCTGCCGCAAGCGCAAGAGGCCAGGACGGATCTCGTCCAGGCACTGCGGCGCAATCTGGCAGCGTAAGAAAACGGCCCCACCGGGGCCGTTTTTTCTTTGGGGGCGCCGCGGCCGGTCAGCTGCGGGCCGGCTTGTTGCCATGCGACACGCTGGGCGTATCGCGGAACAGCGACATATGCGTGTGCGTGGCCACCCAGGGCTCGCCCACGGCTTCGCGCGCGAACGACACGGTGGCGCGGCCGACGCGGTCGAACGGCTTGCCATCCGGGTGATAGCCGGTCGAGTCCCACACCGCCAGGCCCACGGCGAACAGACGGTCCGGCGACACGAAGCTCTGGACGTCGTCCAGGCGCCAGATGAAATCGTCGATCGTGAACCAGACATTGCGCCACTGCGTCTTTTCCGCGTGCTCGCGGCCGCTGACGAAGTTGGTGTAGGTGCCGAAGGCGACGAAGTCGTCGGCGAACAGGTGGCGGGCGGCGGCGTAATCCACGGCTTGCACGTGGTCGGACAGTTCCTTGAACCAGGCGCGCACGGCGGCGGCGTCAGCGGCGTCAACAGGAGCTAGGGCTTGCACAGACATGAAGATCTCTCCATAAAGGGGTCGTGAATTCGGGGGGTGAATCAAGGTGTAGCAGGAATGGGGGCGGCGAACCAGCAGGCCACCGCATGCCCGGTGGCACGCGTTTCCAGCGGCGGCGCGGCGATGCGGCAGCGGTCGGCCGCCTGCGGGCAACGCGGGTGGTAGCGGCAGCCCGAGGGCGGCGACATCGGGCTGGGCGGCTCACCCGTGGCCACGGCAAACCCCTGGCGACGGGACGCGCCGCGTTCGGGTTCAGGCACCGCCGCCAGCAAGCCGCGGGTATAGGGATGCCGCGGACGCTCGTAGATATCGTCGCGGGATCCGGTCTCGACCACCTGCCCCGCATACATGATGGCGATGCGGTGCGAGACGTGCCGCACCACCGCCAGGTCATGCGCGATCAGCAGGAACGACAAGCCCAGCTCTTGCTGCAGGTCCTGGAACAGGTTGATGATCTGGGCGCGTACCGAGACATCCAGCGCCGACACGGGCTCGTCGGCCACGATCAGGTCCGGCCGGATCGCCAGCGCCCGCGCAATGCCCACGCGCTGCCGCTGCCCGCCGGAGAAGGCGTGTGGATAGCGCTCGGCGGCGTCGGCCGGCAGGCCGACCTGGTCGATCAGTTCGGCCACCCGCCGGCGCAAGGCGTCACGGCCGGCATTCCAGCCATGCACGATCAACGGCTCGGCGATGGCTTCGAACACGGTGTGGCGCGGGTTCAGGCTGGTGGACGGATCCTGGAAGACCAGTTGCATATGGCGGCGAAGCTCGCGCAGTTGGGACTTGCCCGCGCGCGTGATGTCTTCGCCCTTGAAGTGGATGGAGCCGGCCGTCAGCGGCGTGCGGCGCAGCACCGCGCGGCCCAACGTCGTCTTGCCCGAACCGGACTCACCGACCAGGCCCAGCGTTTCGCCGCGAGCCACGTCCAGCGACACGCCGTCCACCGCGCGCGCCAGCACCGGCTTGCCGAACCAGCCCGCCGAACGCACGGGGTAATGCACGCGAAGGTCGCGCGCTTGCAACAGAGGGGAAGATTCAGTCATGGTCCTGCATCCAGACGGGCGCCGACGGCCGCACGCAGGCCGCCAGGCGGCCCTGGCCGATGTCGCGCAACGCGGGGCGCTGTGCGCAGGCCGCATCGGCGCCGGGGCAACGCGGCGCGAAATCGCAATGGCTGCGCCGCAACCGCAGGTCGGGCGGCACGCCGTCGATCGCGATCATGCGGTGGCGCGTATCGGTCAGGCGCGGGGTGGCGCGCAGCAAGCCCGCGGTATAGGGGTGCGCGGGCTCGGCGAACAACGCGTCGGCGTCGGCCAGTTCGACCAGGCGGCCGGCGTACATGACCGCCACGCGGTCCGCCACCTTGGCCACCACGCCAAGATCATGCGTCACCAGCAGCATTGCCAGACCCAGGCGCTGCTTCAACTCGGCCAGCAGGTCCAGGATCTGCGCCTGGATGGTCACGTCCAGCGCGGTCGTCGGTTCGTCGGCGATCAGGATCTGCGGGTCGCACGCCAGCGCCATGGCGATCAGGATGCGTTGGCGCTGGCCGCCGGAGAATTCGTGCGGCAGGCGGTCCAGGCGCTCGGCCGGCTTGGGGATGCCGACCTGGCCCAGCAGTTCGATGATGCGGGCGCGGCGTTGGGCGCGGTCAAGCCCGGTATGGCGTACCAGCACCTCGTCGATCTGCGTGCCGATGGCCAATAGCGGGTTCAGCGCGCTCATGGGGTCCTGGAACACCATGGCGATGCGGTTGCCGCGCAAGTCTTCCAGCACGCGGGGCGGCGCCGCCAGCAGGTCCTGCCCGTCGAACAGCACCTGGCCGCCCGCCACTCGGCCGGGCAACGTGGTCAGGCCCATCAGGGCCAGGGCACAGGCGCTTTTGCCGGAACCGCTTTCGCCCACCAGGGCCAGGGTTTCGCCTGCCCGCAGATCGAACGACACCGAATCGACGGCGGACACGTTGCCATGGCGGGTCAGGAACTCGACGCTCAGGCCGCGTACGCTCAACAAGGGGGTTTCGCTCATCGCCGCACCTTCGCAATCAAGCGCCGCGCGAAGTCCTTTTCGCGTTCGCGCGGATCCAGCGCCAGCCGCAGCCGGCTGGCCGCCACATTGACGATCAGCACGGTCAGGGCGATAGACAGGCCGGGGAACGTCGCCAGCCACCACGCGCTGGTCAGGTAGTTGCGGCCATTGGCCACATCCAGCCCCCACGACACGGCCGGCGGCTGCACGCCCACGCCCAGGAACGACAAGGCGGCCTCGGCCAGCACCACGCGCGCGAATTCCAGCACCATCAGCGTAATCAGCGGCGCGGCCAGGTTGGGCAGGATGTGCCGCAGCAGGATGCGGCCGGCGCGCGCGCCCGCCATTTCGGCGCTTTCGATATAGGGCAGCTGGCGCACCGACAGCACCACGCTGCGGATCTGCCGCGCGTAGACCATCCAGCCATTCAGGGCCAGCGCCAGGATCACCGTGCCGGGGCCCGGCCCCAGGATCACCAGGATCACCAGCGACAGCAGCAGCCCCGGAAACGCCACGTGCACGTCGACCCAGCGCATCAGCGCCGCATCCACCCGCCCGCCGGCAAAGCCCGCGACCAGCCCCACCAGCACGCCGAACGTGGCGGAAACCGCCACCACCGCCGCGCCAATCAAAATCGACAGCCGCGCCCCATGCAGGATGCGGCTGAGCACGTCGCGGCCCAGGTTGTCGGTGCCCAGCACATTGGTCCAGGCGCCGCGCGCCTCCCAGACCGGCGGGCGCAGGCGGGCGGACAGCTTGATTGCCGCCGGGTCATAGGGCGCCAGCCAGGGCAGCACGACCGCCACCGCCGCCAGCAGCGCCAGCAGCGACGCGGCCAGTATCCAGCCACGCTGGCGGTCGGACAGCGCCCGCCAGCCGCGCGGCGCGGTCGGCGGGGACGCCTGGACGGCCTCGCCCATCCATACGGGGGTCGCGCTCATACCGCGATCCTCCGATCCAGCAGCCGGTACAGAATGTCCAGACAGAAATTGATGATCACGATCAGGAATGCGATGAAGAACACGACGGCCTGCAACAGCACCAGGTCCTGGCGCTCGATGGCCTGGACCGCGGTCTGGCCCAGGCCGGGCCAGGCGAACACGGTTTCGACGACCACGGTGTGCCCGGCCAGCATGCCGGCGAACTCCCAGCCCAGCAGCGCCACCGTGGGCACCGCGGCGTTGCGCAGCGCATGCACCAGCACGATGCGGCCCGACCGCAGGCCCTTGGCCCGCGCGGTGCGCACGTACAGCGAATTCAGTTCGTCGATCAGCGCCGAGCGCAGCATCATGGCGATGCGTCCAAGCGCCGGCAGCGCCAGTGTCAGCATCGGCAGCACCCCGCTGCCCGCCGCCTCGGCGCCCGAAGACGGCAACCAGTTCAGCGTCACCGCAAACAGCAGGATCAACAGCAGGCCCAGCCAGAACTGCGGCAGCGACAGGCCGGCCAGGCTCAGCACCACCGAGATGCGGTCGGCCCACTGCCCCGGCCGCAGCGCGGCAACGATGCCCAGCGGCACCCCCACCACGATGGCCAGGCCCAGCGCGCCGGCGCATAGCGTCAGCGTGCTGGGCAGGCGCTCCAGCACGATATCCATCGCGGGCCGTTGCTGCCAGATGGAATTGCCGAAATCGAACAAGGCGATGTCGCGCAGATAGTGCAGGTATTGCGACCAGATCGGGCCGTCCATGCCCAGCGCCTGCGCCAGCACCGCGCGATCCGCAGCGGAAGCGTCCACCGGCAGCATCGCCTGGATGGGGTCGCCCACCAGGCGGGTCACGATGAACACGATGGTGGTCACGCCCAGCACGACCAGCAGGCCCTGCGCCAGGCGGCCCAGCAAAAAGCGCGGCAAGCCGCGCCCGGCAGGATTACTCGATGACACGGATGTCCTTCACCGGAATCAGGCCATCGACGCGCGGCGAAAAGTCGATGCGCTTGGACAAGCCGAAGATCTCGCCGCCTTCCAGCAGGAACACCAGATAGGCCTCGTCGCGGCCGATCTTCAGCGCCTTGGAGTACAGCGCCTGGCGCTTGACCGGGTCAGCCTCCTGGCGCGCCTGTTCGATCAGTCCCTTCAATTCGGCATTGTCATTGGCCGCCGCCACGCCGCCTTCCGCGTAATAGGCGCTAAGCGTCCGGTCGGCGTCCAGCAACTGGTTCGAATGGCTGCTGCTGATCTGCGCTTCGGTCGGCACGCGGTTCTTGTTGATTGCCTCCAGATACTCGGCCCAGGCCAGCACGCGGAAGTTGACCTTCAGGCCGGCGGCCTCCCAGTAGGCGGCGATGGTCTCGGCCAGTTCCTTGTCCTTGAGCCAGCGGCCGGACGGCGCGTACAAATCGATGGTCTTGCCGTAGACGCCGGCCGCCTTCAGGAGCTCGGTGGCGCGCGCCGGGTCATACGGATACGGCTGGATGCTGGCGTCGTAGCCGAACCAGCCCGGCGCCAGCAACTGGCCGTGCGACACCGTCGCGTATCCGCCATACAGGTCCTTGGCCAGCGATTCCTTGTCCACCGCATAGTTCAGCGCCTGGCGCACGCGCACGTCGCGGGTCAATCCCTTCAGGGCATTGAGCGAAACGAACGGCAAATCGGTGCCCTGCAGGGTCACGGCCTTGGCGACCCGCTTGGTGTCCTCGGGCAGCACGTTGGTGATGAAGTCGAAGTCCCCCGCGCGCAGGCCCGACAGGCGCGTGCCGGGCTCGGCCACGAACCGGTAGGTGGCGCGGTCCACATTGCCCACCGCCGACGGATTCCAATAGTTCGGGTTGCGCGACAACACGATGCGGTTGCCCTTGGCCCATTCCGTCAGCACGTAGGGGCCGCTGCCCACCGGCTTCTGGCCCAGGCTGCCATCGGCCGCGGCCGACGGCGACACGATGGTCAGCCACGACAGGCGCGCGGGCAAGGCCGGATCCGCGCCATTGGTATGCACCCGCACCGTCACGGCATCCACGGCCTCGGCGCGCTTGATGCCCAGGAAGAACGGGCGCTGGCGCGACGCGGTCTTCGGGTCGACGATGCGGTTGATGCTGGCGGCCACCGCCGCGGCGTCAAGCGCCTGGCCATCGCTGAACTTGAGGTTCGGCCGCAACGTCACTTCCCACGTGTCGGCGCCGGTCTGGCGCGGCAGCGCGGTGGCCAGCTGCGGCACCAGCTCGCCCTTGGGCGTGCGGGTCAGCAGCGTTTCGAAGATATTGCGCGACACGGCGCGCTCGGAACCGTCCTGCGCCGTCTGCGGGTCCAGCGTGGACGGTTCGGTACCCAGCGCCAAGGTGATGTCCGCCGCATGGGCAGCGGTGAAAACGGACGCAGACAGGACCAGGCCTAGATAGCGTTTGAGGCTCATTGCGCACTCCGGATCAAAGGGACATGCGCATCGGGGGCACCATGTCGCAGTCGGTAAATAAGGAATCCGGAGTTTGCCGCTAGAAATCAGAACGTGCCGTTGTAATCATATGCGCGGGAAATCGTTGACTCGGCCTTTACTGCCGTGAAAAGTCATAAGCCGCTACGCGCGATCGCCGGGCTTTCCCACGCGCGGTGCGCGACGGCCGGTTCCAGGTAGCGCTCGACCTGAACCAGCGCGGTCTGGGCGCTGGGCCCTTGCGCCAGCCGCGACGTACCGATGTCGGCCGTCAGCGTGTTCGGGTTGCCGTGCCGGTCCAGATCGCCGTCCGGGTCCGACCAGGCGCCGGTAGCCATCACCACCACGCCGGGCATCAATCCCGTGTCCAGCTTCACGCCGGCCAGGCAAGCGCCGCGCGCGTTGAAGACGCGCACGCGGTCTCCGTCCCGGATCTGTCGCGCGGCCGCATCATCGGGATGCATCGCGATGGGTTCGCAGCCCTGTATCTTGCCCGCGCGCGACAAGGCTGCCGGGTCCAGCTGGCTGTGCAGCCGGTGGCGCGGCTGGTTCGTCAACAGGTGCAGCGGCCATTTTTCCGCCGCCGTGGCGCCCAGCCACTCCGACGGCGCCAGCCATACCGGGTGCCCCGGGCAGTCCGCGTACCCGAAACCCGCCACCACCTGGGAATGCAGTTCGATCCTGCCCGAAGGCGTGCGCAACGGATGCGCCGCGGGATCGCGCCGGAAGGCGTCGAACAACACGTACTGCGATTCGGGCGGCGGCAGCTCGGCATGGCCGCGCGCCCAGAATGCTTCGAAAGGCGGCAGCGTCACTCCCTTGTCCGCGCAGCCGGCGCGCATGCCTTCGTACACGTGGCGGCACCAGCCCATTTCGTCGCGCCCCGCCGTGAACGCCTCATGAAAGCCCGCGCGCCGCGCCAGGTCGGCAAAGATGTCGAAGTCGTTGCGGGCCTCGCCTTGCGGCGCCACGGCCCGGTGCATCGCGAAGACATAGGGGTCGCGCGTCGACCCGCCGACGTCGCAACGCTCCAGCGAGGTCGTGGCCGGCAACACGATGTCTGCCCGGCGCGCCAACGGCGTCCACCAGGACTCATGCACGATCACCGTTTCGGGCTTGCGCCAGGCCTGCCGGAACCGGTTCTGGTCCTGGTGATGGTGGAACGGGTTGCCGCCCGCCCAATAGATCAGCTTCACGTCCGGATAGTGCTGCCGCGCGCCGTTGAATTCATATTCGGCGCCCGGCGCCAGCAGCATGTCGGTGATGCGCGCAACCGGAATCGCCAACTGCGCGGGGTTCCTGGGCACCGGCACTTCCGGCCCCGGTACCAGCCGGCGGGGCTGGCCAATGCCGTTGAGCGAGGCGTGGCCAAAGGCGAAGCCGCCGCCGGGCAGCCCGATCTGGCCGGCCAACGCCGCCAGGCCGATCACCGCCCAATAAGGTTGTTCGCCATGCTGCGCGCGTTGCAGCGACCACGCCGCCGTCAGCAGGCTGCGCTGGTTCACGATGCTGCGCGCCAGCGCGGCAATGGTCTCGGCGGGCACGCCCGTAATGCCGGCCGCCCAGCACGCGTCCTTGGGCTGGCCGTCGGCGGCGCCCGTCAGATAGGCGGCCCAGGCGTCGAACCCCACGCAATGCGTGTCCAGGAACGCCCTGTCGTACCGGTTTTCCGCCACCAGCGTATGGGCCATGCCCAGCATCAACGCCGTATCGGTATTGGGCCGCACCGGGATCCAGTCCGCGGCGACGCCTTCCGGGATATCGGCCCGTGTCGGGCTGACCACCACCAGCCGGATGCCGGCGGTCTGGGCGCGAGCCAGCCAGCCCGGCAGGTTGTGCAGGCCGGCGCCGCCCGAGGTGACCTGGCTGTTCTTTACCGGTATGCCGCCGAACGCCACGATGACGCGAGTATGGCCCAGCACGCTTTCCCAATCGGTCACGTCGCCGCTGACCGGGCTGGTCGTGCCGATCACGTGCGGCAACAGGAACTGCGCCGCGCCCCAGCTGTAGTTGCCCACCTGATCCACGCAGCCCCCGCCCTGGAACAAAAAGCGGCGGATCAGGCTGCGCGCGTGATGCACGCGCCCGGCGGAGGACCAGCCGTAGGAACCGCCGAAAATGCCGGCCGGGCCCGATTGCTCGCGCACCCGCGCGAGTTCGCCCGCCACCAGGTCCAGCGCGTGGTCCCACGACACTTCCACGTACTCGTCGCCCTCACGGTCGCGGTTGCCCGCCAGCCAGCCCTTGCGCACGGACGGCCGCTGGATGCGCAAGGGGGAATGCAGCATCTCCGCGATCGAACCCAGCATGGGGGACGGCGCGCGGTCGGCGCCGAACGGCTCGCAGTCGACCACCCGGCCGTCTTCGACCACGGCGGTGAACGCGCCCCAGTGCGCAAGCGAGGGATGGCGGGTGCGGGTCAAGGGCGGCACCGCTTAAAGAGCGGTGCGGTCCTGGACCAGGCGGATCCAGAACGCGGCGCCGTGGCTGATGGCTTTGTCATTGAAGTCGTACTGGGGCGTGTGCAGCCCGAACGACGGGCCGTTTCCGAAAAAGACGAACGCGCCGGGCTTTTTCTGAAGCATAAACGAGAAGTCTTCGCCCCCCATTACCGGTTTCATGTTGTCCACCACGCGGTCATGCCCCACCAGGCTGCGCGCAATGCGTACCGCGTGCGCCGTGCTTTCCGGGTGATTCAGCGTGACGGGATAGTCCCGCAGGTAATGGAGCTTCGCCGTGGCGCCGAAGGTGCCGGCGATGCCTGCCACCACGTCCCTCATCCGGGCCTCGACCATGTCCTGGATGTCCGGATTGAAGGTGCGCACCGTGCCGCGCAACTGGGCCTTTTGCGGAATGACGTTGTCCGTTTCGCCGGCATGGAACATGGTGATCGATACGACCGCGCTTTCATGCGGATGCACGTTGCGCGACACGATGGTCTGCAAGGCATTGACGATCTGGGTGCCGACGATGACGGTGTCCACGCCCTCTTGCGGGCGCGAGGCATGGCTGCCGCGGCCTTCGATATCGATCGTGAAGCGGTCGGACGCGGAGGTCACCGGGCCTACGGTCGTCGAAAACTTGCCCAGCGCCAGATTGGGCATGTTGTGCAAGCCATACACTTCGTCCACGTCGAACCGCTCGAACAGGCCGTCGTCGATCATGGCCTTGCCGCCCGCGCCGCCTTCCTCGGCCGGCTGGAAGATGAAGACCGCCGTGCCCGCGAAGTCGCGGTCCACCGACAGATAGCGGGCCGCGGCCAGCAAGGTGGCGCTGTGGCCGTCGTGGCCGCAGGCGTGCATGATGCCGGTGTGGCGCGACTTGTGCGCGACGTCGTTGGCTTCGTGGATCGGCAAGGCGTCCATATCCGCCCGCAGCCCCACATTGCGGCCGGGGCCCGCGCGGCGGCCGGCAAGCAGGCCCGCCACGCCGGTCTTGCCGATGCCCGTCTCGACGCGGTCAAACCCGAACGCGCGCAGCTTCTCGGCGATGAAAGCCGAGGTTGCGTGCTCTTCGTAGCGCAGCTCGGGCGCCGCGTGGAATTGCCGGCGCCACACGCCAGCCTCGGCGGCGACCTGTTCCAGCACGCCGGCTTCGCCGACGATCCCTTCCAACGTTCCTGCCCCTTCGGCCATGCTGAATCCTTTATCCGCGGCGCACGCCGCGTCACGGCACGGCGGGCCAAAAAACAAGACGCGGATTATGGCAAGAAAGCCCCGCGCGCCAGAGGATCGATTCGCCATATCCACATAGCCAATGCAGCTAAAGGCGGCGCGCTTGCTCCTGTAGCATCGCTCGTCCTGAAAAACCTCAACTGGTCGGTCTCATGCTCCCGTTTGGCAAGTCGGTAGTTCGTTGCGCGTTCGCGGCGGCAATCCTCCTCGGTCACCCCGCTTATGCAGGCCCCCAAGACAACACGGCGGTCGTCGCGTTGACGGAAGAGATGCCCAGCTTCGACGCCTATCTGAGCACGGCCCGCGAAGGCATCGTGGCCTCGCGCCAGCTGTACGACACGCTGATCGAACGCGATCTGGCGACCGGGCAGTACGAGCCGTCGCTGGCCACCGCCTGGCGCCGCATCGACGACAAGACCTGGGAGTTCGATCTGCGCCCCGGCGTGACGTTCCACAACGGCGACCCCTTCACCGCCGACGACGTGGTCTTCACGCTGCAGTATTACGCGCGCCCCGAATCCGGCGCCCGGTCGGCCAACTGGCTGGACTGGATCGCATCGGTCGAAAAGGTCGGTGACCATCAGGTCCGCATCATTTCCAAGGCGCCCTTCCCGGCCGCGCTGGAGTTCGTATCCGGCTCGCTGGCGATCTTCCCCAAGGCCTACTTCGAAAAGGTCGGGCAGCAGGCCTTCGGCAAGCAGCCGGTGGGCACGGGCCCCTTCAAGCTGGCCGCCGCCCGCGGCAACGAATACGTGCTGGAGAAAAACAGGTCCTACTTCGGCGGCGCCAAGGGCGCGGCGAAACTGGACCGCATCACGGTGCGCATCATCCCCGACGAGGCGACCCGCATTGCCGAGGTCATCGGCGGCAGCGTGGACTGGACCTGGAACCTGTCCGCCGACCAGATCCCGCAACTGCAGGCCGTGCCGACCCTGCAGGCGCAATTCGGCTCCACGCTGACCATCGCGACCATCCTGCTGGATGCGCGCGGACGCGCCAGCGGCGAGAACAGCCCGCTCAAGGACGTGCGGGTGCGCCAGGCCATCAACCACGCCATCGACACGAAGAAGATCGTCGACACGCTGCTGGGCGGCGAAGGCAAACAACTGGCCACGCTGTGCCACCCGCTGCAGTTCGGCTGCGACGAGGCGGCGGCATCGGCCTATGACTACAACCCCGCGAAGGCGCGCGAGCTGCTGGCCCAGGCGGGCTACCCCAAGGGCTTCAAGGTCAGCCTGTCGTCCTTCCGCGACCGCCCGCGCGCCGAAGCCGTCAAGGCGTATCTGGCTGCGGTCGGCATCGACGCCAACCTGGAAATGCTGCAGTCCCGCGCCAGCTTCAGCAAGTGGCGCGAAGGCAAGCTGGACCTTTGGTATGGCGATTGGGGTTCCTCGTCGATGTTCGACACCTCGGCATCGCTTTCCGCGTTCTTCAACTTCAGCCCACAAGACGGCTTTCACGACGCCGAACTGCGCGACATCCTGCAGCGCGCGGACAACGCCATCGACGACGCCACGCGCCGCGCGGCGTATTCCCGCGCCATCAAGCTGGCCGCCGAACGCGCCTATTTCGTGCCGATGCACACCATCGTGGTGGGCTATGCCACCGACAAACGCCTGGCCTATCAACCGTCGCCGGACGGAATCCCGCGCTTTTATCAGCTGGGCTGGTCGGTCAAGTAGTCCGCCATGCTCTCTCTGCTGTTGCGGCGCGCCGGCCTGGCGGTGATGGTCGCGCTTACCGTCTCCCTGCTGTGCTTCGTCTTGTCCAACGTGGCCGTCGACCCCGCCCTGGCGCTGGCGGGCGACAGCCCCACCGAAGCGGACCTGCAGGCGCTGCGGGTGCGTTATGCGCTGGACCGCCCCTTGCCCGAACGGTATGCGGCCTACCTGGGGCGTCTGGCCGCTGGCGACCTGGGTACCTCGCAGCTGACGGGCGAACCCGTCTCCCGCATGCTGGCCGACCGGGTCGGGGTGACCGCCCTGCTGGCGCTGACGGCGATCCTGGTGGCGCTGGCGGTGGCGGTACCCGCCGGCGTGATGGCGGCGGCCCATCGCGGCGGCTGGACCGACCGCGTGGTGTCGTTCGTGACCGCGGTGGTCCAAGCCATGCCCAGCTTCTGGGCCGCCCTGCTGTTGATCATCTTCTTCGGCGTCAAGCTGCGCTGGCTGCCGATATCCGGCAGCGGCACCCTGGCGCACTACGTCATGCCCACCATCGCCCTCAGCCTGTACGCGCTGCCGGCGCTGACCCGCCTGACCCGCAGCGGCATGGTGCAGGCGCTGGAATCCGATTACATCCGCACGGCGCGCGCCATGGGGTTGCCGCGGCGCGTCATCCTGTTCAAGAGCGCCCTGCGCAACGCGCTGCTGCCGGTGGTGTCGCTGGGCGCCGTGCAGTTCGGCTTCATGCTGGGCGGATCCATCGTCATTGAATCCATCTTCGCCATCCACGGCATCGGATATCTGGCCTGGCAATCCATGATCCGTTCCGACATGCCGGTGATCCAGGCGGTCGTCCTGATGATCTCCCTGACCTATATCGTGTTGACCTTCCTGTCCGACGTGCTGAACACCCTGCTGGATCCCCGCCTGAAGCGAGCCGCCTCGTGATGCCGCGCCGCCTGGGGTTCTACTGCGGCCTCGCGATCATCGCCGCGCTGGCGTTCATCGCCCTGTTCGGGCCGGCGCTGCTGACGAACGACCCATTTACCCAGTCGCTGGGCCAGCGGCTGGCGCAGCCGTTCTGGCATGACAAGACGCTGCCCGCCCACTGGCTGGGCACGGACCAGCTGGGCCGGGACTATCTGGCGCGGCTCGTCTACGGTGCACGCATCTCGCTGGCCATCGGCGTTGCGGTGGTGATCGTCTCGGGCTTCATCGGCATCACCTTGGGCCTGGTCGCCGGCTACGCCGGCGGCGTGGCCGATGCGGTCATCAGCTTCGTCATCAATACGCGGATCAGCATGCCGATCGTGCTGGCGGCGCTGGCGATCGTATCCGTCACCGGCAATTCGCTGACGACGGTGGTGCTGGTGCTGGGCCTGCTGCTATGGGACCACTTCGCGGTGGTGGCGCGCAGTGCCGCCATGCAACTGCGCAACGCCGACTATGTCACCGCCGCGCGCGCCATGGGCTGTTCGCACATGCACATCCTCGTGCGCGAAATCCTGCCCAACATCCGCGGCCCGCTGCTGGTGATCGCCACCGTGGAAATGGCGCATGCCATCCTGGTCGAAGCCGCGCTGTCTTTCCTGGGCCTGGGCGTGCCGGCCCCCTATCCGTCCTGGGGCCTGATGCTGTCCGAAGCCAAATCCTTCATGTTCTTCAGCCCCTGGCTGATCGCGCTGCCCGGCGCCGCCCTGCTCTTGCTGGTGCTGGGCATCAACCTGACGGGCGACGGCCTGCGTACCCGGCGGGAGGCATGATGCCCATATCCCCCATCCCGGCTACGGCTCCGGCCCTGCCTTCAACTCCGGCCGCCCCAGTGCTCGACGTGCGCAACCTGCACGTCAGTCTGCCTACCCGCACGGGCACGCTGCAAGCCGTGCGCGGGATCGACCTGCGCATCGAGCGGGGGGCCACCTTGGGCCTGGTCGGTGAAAGCGGCTGCGGCAAATCGCTGACCGCATTGAGCCTGCTGCGCCTGCTGCCGCGCGGCGCGCGCGTGCAGGCCGACCGCCTGGCGTTCGGCGGCGAAGACCTGCTGGCGGCCCCGGACCGGCGGATGAATGCGCTGCGCGGCGACCGCATCGCCATGGTGTTCCAGGAGCCCATGACGGCGCTCAACCCCACGTTCACCATCGGCCAGCAATTGATGACCGTCTACCGCAGCCACCGCAACGACGGCGGCGCCCGGGAACGCGCACTGCACTTGCTGGACCGCGTGGGCATTGCGCAGCCCCAGGCCCGCCTGGGCCAGTATCCCCACGAGCTGTCCGGCGGCATGCGCCAGCGCGTGCTGATCGCGATGGCCTTGATGTGCGGCCCAGAGCTGATCGTGGCCGACGAGCCCACCACGGCATTGGACGTCACGATCCAGAAGCAGATCCTGGAACTGCTGAAGACGCTGCAACGCGAAATGGGACTGGCCGTGCTGCTGATCACGCATGACCTGGGCGTGGTGTCCCACTACACCGACCGCGTGTCCGTGATGTATGCCGGCCAGATCGTCGAATCCGGCGCCACCGCGCAGGTGCTGGCGGACCCCGGCCATCCGTATACCCGGGGCCTGCTGGACAGCATCCCGAACGTGGCGCAGCGCTCTGGCGCGCAGCGCCTGCCGATCATTCCCGGCGTGGTGCCCGCGCTCACCCAGGCCCCAGCCGCCTGCGTCTTCGCCCCCCGCTGCCGGCATGCCGCCGAGGTCTGTGCCGGGCCGCCGCCTGCCCTGACGGCTTACCAAGGCCAACGCCTGCGGCGCTGCCACGCGCCATTCGAGGTCCGCCCATGAGCGCTTCCGCCCTCGTCCGCCTGGTGCAGGCGGACGCCCTGACCCGCCGCTACACCCATCGCGCCGCATGCTGGCGCCGGCCGACCGTGCACACCGCGCTGGACACGGTGTCGCTGCATGTCGACGCGGGCGAAGCCGTCGGCATCGTGGGCGAATCGGGTTCCGGCAAAAGCACGCTGGCCCGTCTGCTGCTGGGCCTGGACAAGCCCAGTGCGGGCTCGGTGCAGTTGGCCGGCCATCCAGTCGCCGGCTTGCCCCGCAAGCGCATCGCGCAGATCGTGCAGCCCGTATTCCAGGACCCGTACGGGTCGCTCAACCCCAGCTACACGGTCGAACGCCTGCTGGCCCTGCCTCTGCGCTTGCGCGCCCGTCGGGGCGACACCGTGGATATCGCGGCGCAAACCACCCGTTTGCTGGACCAGGTGGGCCTGCCCGCGCGCGTGCGCGGCGCCTATCCGCACGCGCTGTCCGGCGGCCAGCGCCAACGCGTGGCCATCGCCCGCGCGCTGGCAGTGCAGCCGCAATTGCTGATCTGCGACGAACCCACCTCCGCGCTGGACGTGTCCGTGCAGGCACAGATCCTGAACCTGTTGCAGGACTTGCGGCAGGAACTGGGGCTGGCCTTGCTGTTGATCAGCCACAACCTGGGCGTCGTCGGCCATATGGTCGACCG
>NZ_DBHKZA010000024.1:0-6913 GCF_057314935.1 Achromobacter sp. | reverse complement strand
CGGTAATGCGAGTCATTTATATTGACCGACGGTCGGTCGACTTATATACTGCGCCGCTCCAAGACCAATGAACCGACGTCATGACTTTCCTTTGCACGGCGCCCAAGACCGACCGCGCCCGCCGTTTCACCCCTTCCCCCTTCCCGGCCGGCCGCTGCACCACGGCCTTCGCGTTGGCCGCCCTGACCTATGGCCCGCTGCTGGCGGCGCAATCGCCGGCCGGTACGGACCCGGCGCGCAGCGCCGTGCAGACGCTGCCCGCACTGACGGTGACCGGCGGCCTTCCCGCCGATGACGCGGACGGTCCGGTACAAGGCTACGTGGCGGAACAATCCCGCATCGGCACCAAGACCCGTACGCCGTTGTTGGAAACACCGCAGTCGATTTCCGTGATCACGCGCGAGCAGATGGACACGCAGCAGGCCGCCACCACCAGCCAGGCCTTGCGTTACACGGCAGGTGCGAACAGCGAGAAATATGGCGCCTTTGGGGGTCAGCTTGACCTGACGCGGATCCGCGGCGTGGATGCCGACTACTACCTCGACGGCCTGCGGATGATCGCCAATGTGTCCACATGGACCGCACAGGTCGACCCGTTCGCGCTCGAGCGCGTGGAGGTGTTGCGCGGACCGTCCTCGGCCGTCTACGGCCAAGGCACCGGCGGCGGGATCGTCAACCAGGTCAGCCGCCGCCCGCAGTCCGACGCCGCGCACGAAATCAACCTGCAGATGGGTAATTTCGGGCGCAGGCAGTTGGCCATCGACACCACCGGCCCCATCGACGACGACGGCAATTGGTTGTATCGCCTGACGGCGATCGGCCTGGATTCCAAAGGGCAAGTCGAAGACGTCAAGCACGAACGGGTCTACCTGGCGCCCGCCCTGACCTGGCGCCCCAGCGCCGCCACCTCGTGGACCCTGCTGGCCACGCATTCACGCGAACCGCAAATCCCCGACTACAACAGCTTGCCCGCCGTGGCACTGGGGCTGAACCACAGCCCGTATCCGCAGGTCGATCGCCGGCGCAACTACACGGACATGGATTTCCAGGGGTCCAGCCGCAAGCAGGACTCGGTCAGTTCGCTGTTCACGCACGCATTCAGCAACGGCTGGACGTTCAACAGCAATATGCGCTACCTGTACGTGAATTCCGACATCCAGCGCACGTCCATTTATGGCTACCAGGACCGTGGCGGGCATCTTTGGCTGGAGGGCACGTACGGCTTGGCCCCCGCCAGCTCCAACACCTTTTCCGCGGACAACAACCTGACCGGTGAATTCAATCTGGGGCCGACCCGCCATACCCTGCTATTGGGCGTGGATTACGCGCGCGGCACCCTGCGCAGCGACTCCTACCGCATGGATCCGGTGGCGTTCGATCCCTATGCCCCTGACCACTACCGTCCCAGCGCCTTGCCGGACTTCACCGATAGCAAGATCAACTGGCCCTACAACGTGCGCCAGCGGTTCGACCGCGTCGGCCTCTATGCCCAGGATCAAGTCGCGTACGGCGGTTGGCGCCTGACGCTTAGCGCCCGTCACGACTCCTCCAGCACCGAAGACGAATCGCGCAGCTATTCCGCCGCCTGGAAAAACAGCGATCAACGCGACAGCAAGTGGAGCACGCGCGCCGGCCTGGGCTACGTGTTCGACAGCGGCGTGTCTCCCTACGTCAGCTATTCGACCTCGTTCGATCCGGTGCTGGGCAACGACTATGGCGGCAATGCCTTCAAACCTACGGAGGCCACGCAGTACGAGGCGGGCATCAAGTACCACCCGGCCAACTCCCGGACCCTGCTGAGCGCGGCCGTCTTCCAGTTGAACCAGACGAACGTCAAAACCTCGGACACCCGCCATCTGGGATTCTGGACCCAGTCGGGCGAAGTCCGGTCACGCGGGTTCGAGTTGCAGGCCAACACCGAACTGGCGCGCAACCTGAACCTGATCGCCAGCTATGCGTATCTGGACAACACGCTCTTGAAAGACGCGGCCTACCAGGGCAAAAGCCTGGCCCAGACGCCCCGCCACAGCGCTTCCGCCTGGGTGGACTATCGCGTGGGCGGCGGCCTGCTGGCGGGCATGCAACTCGGGGCGGGCGTGCGTTACCTGGGGTCCACCTATGGGGATCCGTCCAACACATTCAAGGTGCCGGCCGTCACCTTGCTGGACATCGCGTTGAGTTACGACCTGTCGCGCCTGTCGGCGAGCCTGAACGGCGCCGCCGTCTCGCTGAATGTCAGCAACCTGACCAACAAGCAGTATGTGGCCAGTTGCGTATCGGCCATGTATTGCTTCATCGGCCAAGACCGCACGGCGGTCGCCACGCTGAGCTACCGCTGGTGAGCCCCCTCTCTCCTGCCCCGTCGCGGCGGCGCCGCGCGATGCTGCAAGGCGCCGCCGCGCTCGCATTGCTCCGCCTGCCGGCACGGCCTGCGCACGCGCGCGCCACGGTCTCGCTGGACGACATCGCGGGACGCCGCGTGGCGGTCCGCCTTCCCGCCACGCGAATCGTGCTGGGCGATGGGCCATTGGCCTACGTGGTGGCGCTGTTGCAGCCGGGAGATCCGTTTTCGACGGTTGTGGGATGGGGCGACAACTTCCGCTCGGCCGATCTGGGCGGATACACCACCTACCTGCGGCGTTTTCCGGCCATCGACCGCATCCCGACCTTCCGCGGCTCCAACGTGGGCGCCATCGACATCGAACTGGCCATATCGCTGGAACCGGATGTGGTGGTGCTGAACCTGAGCTCCCGTCCGGCCGCGGAGTCTTCGGGTCTGATGGCCCGCTTGAACCGGGCAGGCGTGCCCGTCGTGTTCGTGGATTTTCGAACTCGCATGTTCGAGAACACGGCTCGCAGCATCCGGATCATGGGTGAGTTGCTGGGCACGCCCGACCGCGCCGAGGCGTTCCTGCAATTCCGGCAGACGCAGATCGACCTTGTCACGACGCCGTTGCAAGGCGTGCGCCGGCGCCCCACCGTGATGATCGAGCGGGCCGCCGGCCTGTATGACGACTGCTGCCTGTCTTATGGCGACGGCAACTTCGGCCAGCTGGTCAGCGCGGCAGGCGGCGAAAACCTGGGCAGCCGGTGGCTGCACGGCACCTTCGGCACCTTGCACCCCGAGCAGGTCATTGCCGCGGACCCTGATGTCGTGCTGGTGACGGGCGCCAACTGGAGCCTCTACTCCCCGGCGGGAGACTGGGTCAACCTGGGACCGGGCGCCGATCCCGTCGAAGGCCATGCCCGTCTGCGGCGCCTGATGCAGCGTCCCGCCTACCGCGCGCTGAGCGCCGCCAAGGCGGGGCGCGTCCATGCGATCTGGCATCCGTTCTACGACAACCCCTATTACTTCATCGCCTTGCAGCGGGTGGCCAAATGGCTGCATCCCGAACGCTTCGCGCACCTGGATCCTGATGCGACTTTCCGCGAACTCCACGCCCGCTTCCTCCCGGTTCCCTACCAGCCGGGCTATTGGCTGAGCCTGAACGCCGACTTATGACACAAGCCCCCTTCCCCGACCTTGCCTCGCCGGCCGAACGTGAACACGGCCGCAGCCTTTACCGCCGGCTGGCCCGCCGGCGCCTGGGCATCCTGGCCAGCCTCAGCCTCTTGACGCTGGCCTGCCTGGCGCTGGATTTGTCCAGCGGCCAGGCGCTCTACACGCCGTTCCAGATCCTGTCCGCATTGTGGCGCGCCGACGCGCCGCTTGCCATCCAGGTGATCTTCTGGGATCTGCGCCTGCCCGTCGCGCTGTCAGCGCTGGTGGTCGGGGCGAGCCTCGCGGTTGCCGGCGTGCAGATGCAGACTGTGCTGAACAATCCCTTGGCCAGCCCGTTCACGTTGGGGCTGTCGGCGGCCGCAAGCTTTGGCGCTGCCATCGGGCTTGTGCTTGGGGTAACGATCCTGCCCGCGTACGCCGTCGCGTACGCGATCCCGGTCAACGCCTTCCTGGTGTCCATGCTGGCCGCGGTATTCATCCACCGCCTGAGCCGCCGTCAGGGGATCACCAGCGAGATGATCGTGCTGCTGGGGACAACGCTGGTGTTCTCTTTCACGGCCTTGCTGGAAGCGTTGCAGTACGTGGCGCCCGATCAGGCCCTGTCGGCCGTCGTTTTCTGGACGATGGGAAGCCTGTCGCGCGCGAACTGGATCAAGCTTGCCATCATGGGCGCGACCTTGCTGGGCGTATGGCTGGTCTTTGCCCGCCAGGCCTGGGCGCTGACCGCGCTGCGACTGGGCGAGGCGCGCGCCGCAAGCCTGGGCATCCAGGTCGCCCGCCTGCGCCTGAGCAGTATCCTGCTGGGCAGCTTGCTGGCATCGGTGTGCGTGTCCTTCGTCGGAACGATCGGCTTCATCGGGCTGGTCGGCCCGCACATTGCGCGGCTGCTGGTGGGGGAAGACCAGCGCTTTCTGCTTCCGGCATCCGCCTTGTGCGGCGCGCTGCTGCTGTCGGCCGCCTCCGTGCTGAGCAAGTCGCTGCTGCCCGGCCAGACACTTCCCATCGGCATCGTCACCTCCCTGGTGGGCGTGCCGCTGTTCTTCGTCCTGATCCTGAGACGGAGGCGGGCATGACGGCGCTTCTTGACGTTCGCGACCTGTCCGCGTCGTTCGGCGCGCGACGCGTGTTGCGCCAGCTGCAGCTGGGTCCGCTTGCCGCCGGCACGGTCACCGCCCTGCTTGGCTCGAATGCCGCCGGCAAATCCACGCTGTTGCGCCGTATCGCCGCGGAGCTGCCCGGCGCGGGCACAGTACGGGTGGCCGGACGGCCGGTCAACGAGTGGCCGCCGCAGCATCCCAACCGGCCCGCGCATGTGCCCCAGGACTTTTCCATCGGATCGTCGTTACGCGTATTCGAAGCCGTGCTACTGGCTGCCAAGCAAGGCGGCGGCTGGTCCGTGGACGCCGATGAGCTCGACCGCGTCACGCAGTTGCTCAAAACCCTGCACATCGACGGCCTGGCGGACCGCGAACTGGCCGCGCTCAGCGGCGGGCAGCGACAGCTGGTCTCCATCGCCCAGGCGCTGGTGCGCGCGCCGCGCGTGCTGCTGCTGGACGAGCCCACCAGCGCGCTCGACCTGCAACGCCAATTCGACGTCCTGGCGCTGTTGCGGCGCTTGTCGCGCCAGCAGGCCATGTGCATGGTCATGGCGATCCACGACATCAATCATGCGCTGCGCTTCGCCGACCATGTGGTCGTGCTGCATGACGGCACGACGTTGACCCAGGGCGTGCCGCATCTGGTCATCACCCCGGCCTTGCTGGCGCGCGTGTACGGCGTACGGGCGCGTGTTGAACAGTGCTCGCGGGGACATTGGCAGGTGATCGTCGACGGCTCGCTGCACAGCCCCCCTGGAGATTGCGCGCCATGATCACTGTCGTAGTCAAAGACGCCTTGCGCGCCCGGGTGGAAGCGGCATCCGGCGGCGCACAGACCGTGCTCTACACCCGGCGCGGCCAGCCCAGCCATGTGAACATCATCTTGCGCGAACACCTGGGGCTTGGCGAACATCCCGCCTTCATGCTGCGAGGCCAGCCTCGGCAGGAATTCTTCTATGGCACTTACCCCGGCGTCATCCGCGACGGCGAACTGCTCAGCCTGCCCGGGCAGCCGCCCGCCAGCGGCATCGACTTTGCAACGGCCAGCCGCGCGGCCCGCGCCTGCGGCGAAGGCTGGCACCTGAGCACCAACGCGGAACGCGCAGCGCTGATGCGATGGGGCAACGCCCGGGGGCTGGCCTCGCAAGGCAATACCGACCATGGCCGCGACATCCGCGATGGCGCGGCGCACGGACGGCGGGTCGACGCCGCCGTTTCCGGCGAACCGGCCGGCAATCCGGCAACCTTGACCGGGTCCGGCCCGGACAGTTGGCGGCACGACCATACGCCGCACGGCATCGCCGATCTGTGCGGAAACCTCTGGGAATGGCAAGCGGGCCTGCGCCTGGTGGACGGCGAGATCCAGATCATTGCGGACAACGACGCCGCTCATGCGGACCTGGCGGCGGACTCCCCGGCGTGGATGGCTGTCCGCATTCGGGACGGATCCCTTGTGCCGCCGGGCACGCCCGGCTCGGCCAAGTTCGATGCGCCCACCCGTCGACGCGACGGCAATGCCGGCGCGCCGCAACTGTCGGACGCCATCATCCACCACGTGGGCCAGGCGGGTAGCGACGCGAATACCCCCGGACTGATGGACGCGCCCTTCCGCGACATCACAGCGGCGGCCGGCATCTCGCCCCCCTCGCTGCTGATCGCGCTAGGCGTACTTCCGGATGCCCGCGTCCGCGACCGTGCGCAGGCCTATCTGCGCAACCACGGCGAGCGCCTGTTCATGAGCGGCGGCGCGTGGTATTCGGGGTGCGACGCTGGCCTGAACGCCTTGTGTCTGAGCCACCCGCGCAGCCACTTCAGCGCGACGGTCGGCGCCCGCCCCGCCTTCCTTCTGTGACGCCCAGCATGCGCAGACAGTCGTCCGAGACGCTGCGCGCGAAATCGGTGCAATCTTTCAAGTTGGCGGAAATGGCATCGTCGGTGACGCCATGCACGCCGGAATAGATCATCAGGGCGGTGATCCGGGGTTGCGGCAGCGGCCACAAGCCTGCCGCCTTGCCGCCTTCCAGGATCTCCAGCAACTGCTCCAGGATGGCGTTCTTGTCCCGGTTCTGGCGGTCGTGATGGTGATGGTTGCTGTAGACGATGTCGTGCGTCCGGTAGGTGTCCGCATAGGTCTGGACGCTGGCGTGAACCCATGCTTGCAGCTTGCCGACCCAATCGTCTTCATCACAGGCGTCGACGGCGAGTTCCAGCGCTTCCAGAAACTGGCGCGTGTACCGTTCGGCCAGTGCCGCCAACAGGTCGGTCTTGGCGGCGAAGTAGTGGTAGAACGTGCCTTTGGCGACTTTCGCCTCTT
>NZ_DBHKZA010000023.1:73218-78930 GCF_057314935.1 Achromobacter sp. | reverse complement strand
GCACTTCAAGACCCAGCAGATCCAGCATGTCCAACACCTTCTGCAATTGCAGGGTGGGTTTGCCCCGTTCCAGATCCACCACAAAACGGTTGCCCGTGCCTGACAGGCCGGCCAGGTCGGTCTGCAGCAAACCTTGCGAACGCCTCACGGCCTTCACCAGTTCGCCTAACTCGACCGAAGAGTGGACCGCGACGGGCATCGCCGGGATGCCATCAGATGCATCTTGCGGGGGCATGGGATTCTCCTGAATTACCGTTCGGTAAGTTTACGATGCTTTCAGGGGGAAAAACCAACATTCATTACCGATCGGGAAGTTATTTCGCTTCATCGACCAATTTCGAAGAAATATTCCCGAACGGGAAGATTTCATCAAATCGCCGCCTCAAGGCGCGATAAATTACCGATCGGGAATGTTTTATCTCCCCCGCCAACAAAAAGGGCGCCCTCACAGGCGCCCTCTTCTCTTCACTCCGCTTGCCGCTTACTTCAGCAGCAGCGCGTTCAAGCGTTTCACGAAGGCGGCCGGGTCCGCGATTTGCGCGCCTTCAGCCAGCAAGGCCTGATCCAGCAACAGACGCGCCCATTGGTCGAACTCGCTGTCTTCCGCTGCGCGGATGCGCGCCAGCAGCGGATGTTCCGGGTTGATTTCCAGCACCGGCTTCACGTTCGGCGCTTCCTGGCCGGCGGCCTTCAGCATGCGCAGCAGGTGCGGGCTGAGTTCATTCTGGCCCACCACCACGCACGCCGGCGAATCCACCAGACGCAAGGTCACGCGCACTTCCTTGACCTGCTCTTCCAGCGTCTTCTGCAGGCGCTCGACCAGCGGCTTGAAGTCTTCAGCCACTTCGGCCTGGTGCTTCTTCTCTTCTTCGTCAGCCAGTTCGGCCAGGTCCAGGCCGCCCTTGGCCACCGACACCAGCGACTTGCCGTCGAATTCGCGCAGGTAGGACAGCATCCATTCGTCCACGCGGTCCGACAGCAGCAGCACTTCGATGCCCTTCTTGCGGAAGATCTCCAGATGCGGGCTGTTGCTGGCCGCGGCGAACGTATCCGCCGTCACGTAGTAGATCTTGTCCTGGCCTTCCTTCATGCGCGACACGTAGTCGGCGAACGACACCGTCTGCGCCTGGTCACCCGAATGCGTGGACGCAAAGCGCATCAGCTTGGCGATGCGTTCCAGATTGGCCGAGTCCTCGCCCGCGCCTTCCTTCAACACCTGGCCGAACTCCGACCAGAACGTGGCGTAGTCTTCCGGCTTGTTCTCGGCCAGGTCTTCCAGCAGCGACAGGATGCGCTTGGCCGACCCTTCGCGGATCGCACGCACATCGCGGCTTTCCTGCAGGATTTCACGCGACACATTCAGCGGCAGGTCGGCCGAATCGATCACGCCGCGCACGAAACGCAGGTACGACGGCAGCAGCTGGTCGGCGTCGTCCATGATGAACACGCGCTTCACGTACAGCTTCACGCCATGGCGGCCGTCGCGGTCCCACATGTCCATCGGCGCGTGCTTGGGCACATACAGCAGCTGCGTGTATTCGCTGCGGCCTTCCACGCGGTTGTGCGTCCAGGCCAACGGGTCGTCGTAGTCGTGCGACACCGTCTTGTAGAACTCGCGGTACTGCTCCTCCGAAACGTCCGACTTGCTGCGGGCCCACAGCGCATTGGCCTGGTTCACCGTTTCCAGTTCGTCGGTCTTGACCTGTTCGCCCTTTTCTTGATCCCACTCTTCCTTGGCCATGCGGATAGGCAAGGAAATGTGGTCCGAGTAGCGGCGAAGGATCTCGCGCAGCTTCCAGCCGTTCAAGAGCTCGTCTTCGTCAGCGCGCAGATGCAGCGTCACGTCCGTGCCGCGCGAGGCCTTCTCGGCGGCGGCAATGGTGAATTCGCCCTGGCCGTCCGATTCCCACTGGATCGCGTCCGTGGCGCCGGCGCGGCGGCTGACCACCGTGACCTTGTCCGCCACGATGAACGACGAATAAAAGCCCACGCCGAACTGGCCGATCAGCTGCGCATCCTTCTGCTTGTCGCCCGTCAGCTGGGAAAAGAATTCCCGCGTGCCGGAGCGCGCGATCGTGCCCAGGTTCGCCACGGCCTCTTCACGCGACAGGCCGATCCCGTTATCCGAGATCGTGATCGTGCGGGCGGCCTTGTCGTAGCTGACGGTAATGGCCAGTTCGCCATTGCCTTCCAGCAGCTCGGGCTGGTCGATGGCTTCAAAGCGCAGCTTGTCGCACGCGTCCGATGCGTTCGACACCAGCTCGCGCAGGAAGATTTCCTTGTTGCTGTACAGCGAATGGATCATCAGGTGCAGCAGTTGCTTCACCTCGGCCTGGAACCCCAGGGTTTCGGACGTGGAAGACGTGGCGGTTTGGCTCATAGTTTTACGGGAAGGTCGAAAAAATTAGGGACAAATAACAATGCGGATTCCGGGGCGGCAAGGCTGCGCGGCATCCCGGAAACCCTACTGTTGTGGGGGCTATCGGGCACTTTTCAAGACGGGTCAGAACCACGACAAGAATCCCCGGTACCTGACCTTCGCCTCCAGCACGTCGTCGCTGGCCGGCGCCGCCAGCTTTCCGGCCCGGATCAGTTTGCGGATATCGTCCATCTTGATATCGAAGGTCTGTTGCGAGCGCAGCAGGAAATCCGTCGTTTCGCGATCCATGATCCGATAAATGGGGCTGAAGACCAACTGGCTGCTGCCCGTCTGGTCCAGGTAATAGCGCTGGTCGCCGTTCTGCCAGACTGAACCGAACTGGTGATAAACGTCGCCCAGTTTTTTCCATTCCCCGCCCGGCGCGTCCTTCAGGCGCTTGATCAGCGTAGAACGGGAAATCAGCCCGCCGCCGCCCCGGGACGAACTCCAGGATTCCGACCCCTTCAAGAACAGCACCTGCTTGCCGTCCGAGAACACGAAGGGCGACAGCGCCGTAAATCCGCCAGACGCAAACGGATCGTCGCCCGCCCGTTCCATCCGCCGCTTTTGGACGTTATAGAAGTAAATGCCGTCACGGCCGGCAAACAGCGCCTGTTTCACATGCTGCCCGCCCTCGCTCAACAGCCGGTACGGCGCGTGCGCCGCATCAAAGGCGTGGGTGCCCACGTACACCATGCCGTCGCGCGGGTCATATAGATAGGGCTCGCGATCCAGTTCCCCCACCTTGAACGCACGCAGCCCGGGATCGTCCGACAGAGGCAGCAACGCTTCATGGAAATAGACCCGGCGTCCGTCGCCAAAGAAATCGTCGCTTAGCAGCTGCCTGCCGTCTCGGGATGCCGGCAACCGCCGGAACGTGTCTGGGTTTGCCTGCGGGACTTCGCTGCCGCGGTAGAAAACCTTTACCCCGTCGGTCGCCAGGTCACGGTCCAACAATGCCCGGTACGGCTGCGCGCTGGCGGGCAGTGCTTCGAAGGGATACCGATAATTCTGCGGTTTCGCGCCGCGTCCCATCCCGAAGAGAATCGTCTGCCAGACCTCTTGGACCGGGCTTAAGTCAGGGTTCACCACCGAGAACAGCGAGCAGTAATAGGTCGTCGACCCATCCCCGAAATAGCTGTTGCCCAGATATCGCGTGGTCGTCGGAGACATGCCCGGCAGGATTCGGTTGCCGCAATACACGTGACGGGCGTCTCTTGCGGCTTGGCGGCCGTCGTAGACCGGCGTGTCGAACGGCTTGAAGCTTGCCGGGTCCGCCTCGTCCATCCGGTAATAGCCGTTGCTGGGCACGGCGGCGTAGACCACGCCCTGATAACGCTTGTAGATACTGGCCCGATACGATTCGCCCTTATCGGCCGCGGCGTACGGATCGTCGTCCAGCACGAATATCAGCAGGGACATCGGCAAACCGGCGATGACCAAAGCCAAAACAATCCCGATCCATCTCGTGCGTTTCTGCATCAAACTCCGGCCCCGCGGGCCCTCGGCGACATTCGGTTGGCGGCCCGGAATTCTATCAAGCAGGCCCGCCCGCACGCGGGGCCGATCCCTCCCCCCGGGCGGCTCGGGGCCTTCCCCGCTAAAATCCCGCACTTTCCCCTCCTACCCCCCACCTGGCCGGCCCTCCGCCATGCAACCCGCCTCCCTCTCCCAACCCGCCCCCCATAGCGCCACCGACGACGCGCCCAGCCACGACCTGGTCTACGGCCCCGACGATCGCCCCGCGCCTCCCGTCGCCTTCGTCGCCGCGCTTCAGCACCTGCTGGCCATCCTGGTCCCCATCGTCACGCCGGGCCTCTTGATCTGCCAGGCGCTGGGCGTCAGCAGCCGCGACACCACCCTGATCGTGTCCATGTCGCTGGTTATCTCCGGCATCGCCACCTACGTCCAGTGCAAGCGCTTCGGCCCGCTGGGCGCGGGCCTGCTCATCGTGCAGGGCACCAGCTTCAACTTCGTCGGACCGCTGATCGCGGGCGGCTCGGTCATGGTCAAGCAAGGCACCCCGGTCGAAGCCGTCATGGCCGCGATCTTCGGCGTCGTCATCGCCGGCTCGTTCGTCGAGATGGGCATCAGCCGCATCCTGCCCTTCGTCAAACGCCTGATCACCCCGCTGGTCACCGGCATCGTCGTGCTGCTGATCGGCCTGACGCTGATCAAGGTCGGCCTGATCAGCATGGGCGGCGGCTTCGGCGCCATGGCCAACGGCACCTTCGCCAGCGCGGAAAACCTGACCCTGTCGGGCCTGGTGCTGGGCACCATCATCCTGCTGAACCGCGTGCCGGTCGTCTGGATCCGCAGCACCGCGCTCGTCCTGGCGCTGGCCGTCGGCTACATCGCCGCCGCCTCCATGGGCCGCCTGGACTTCACCGGCGCCCGCGAGGCCGCGCTCTTCCAGATCCCCGTGCCGCTGCATTTCGGCCTGGGCTTCTCGTGGGCGCTGTTCGTGCCGATGCTGATCATCTACCTGGTCACGTCCCTGGAAGCCATCGGCGACGTCACCGCCACCAGCAAGGTGTCCAAGCAGCCCGTCGAAGGCCCGCTTTGGATGCAGCGCATCAAGGGCGGTGTGCTCGTCAACGGCGCGAATTCGCTGCTGGCCGGCGTGTTCAACACCTTCCCCAGCTCGGTCTTCGCGCAGAACAACGGCGTGATCCAGCTGACCGGCATCGCCAGCCGCCACGTCGGCGTCTGGATCGCCGGCATGCTGATCCTGCTGGGCCTGTTCCCGGGCGTGGCGGGCGTGCTGCAAGCCGTGCCGGAACCCGTCCTGGGCGGCGCCGCCATGGTCATGTTCGGCGCCGTGGCCGCCTCCGGCATCAACATCCTGGCCGGCATCCACCTGGACCGCCGCGCCCTGCTGATCATCGCCGTATCCCTGGCTCTGGGTCTGGGCGTGTCGCAAGTGCCGGAAATCCTGTCGCACTTGCCGCATGCCGTCAAAAGCGTGCTGGAATCCGGCGTGGCCACGGGCGGCATCTGCGCCCTGGTGATGAACTGGTTCCTGCCCGAAAAGAAGTAAGTTTTGGAAGGGGCCGATCCGGGTTGCCGCCTGCCGGCAGCGCCCGAATCGGCCCCGTCGGACGGCCCTGATTCCGGGCCGCCTGACAATTTACGAAAGTCCGCATATAATCGCTGTCTTCGTTCTCCCGCAGCCGTCATCTGGACGTGTTCGCGACCCCCTTGCCCGGGTGGTGAAATTGGTAGACGCAGGGGACTCAAAATCCCCCGCCGCAAGGCGTGCCGGTTCGATTCCGGCCCCGGGCACCATCAAA